>NZ_JBHVER010000148.1:0-20837 GCF_042802195.1 Kitasatospora sp. NPDC057500
CCCTGCCCCCCGCGGTGCCGGCCCCGCTGCCCCACCCCGCGGAGGGGGGGGCGCCGGTACCGGGCGGGGTACGGGCGCCCACCGGGGGATCAGTTCGTCCCGTTGCCCGCCAGGCAGCTCGGCCCGAGCAGCTGCTTCAGGTCCCCGAACAGCGCCGGGTCGGACTTCACCCGGTGCCGGTCCAGGCGCAGCACCGTCGTCCTGCTCCGCGCCTCCAGCCGGACCCGGACCTCCGTGGTCCCCCGGTGGCTGCTCAGCACCTCGCCGAGCCGCGCCACCAGCGGGGGCGTCACCTTGCCGCTGGGGATGTTGATGATGATCGGCGCGTCCGCATGCGCGTTCGACAGGTCCGGGACCGACAGCTCCATTCCCATCAGCCGCGGCACGTCCTCGCGCTTGTCCAGCTTGCCGCGGACGAACACCACCGCGTCCTCGACCAGCTGCGAGGAGACCAGCTGGTAGCTGGCCGGGAAGAACATGCAGTCGATCGAGCCGGCGAGGTCCTCGACCGTCGCGATCGCCCAGGCGTTGCCCTGCTTGGTCATCTTCCGCTGGAGGCCCGAGATGATGCCGCCGATGGTGACGATCGTCCCGTCGGGCCGCTCGGCGAGGTCGGCGACCGCGCAGTCCGCCTTGTCGGCGAGCACGTGCTCGATGCCGTGCAGCGGGTGCGAGGAGACGTACAGGCCGAGCATCTCCCGCTCCTGGGTGAGCAGGAAGGACTTCTCCCACTCGTCCTCGGAGAAGACCACGTCCAGCCCGAAGCTCGGCTCGTCGCTCGTCGCGTCGCCGCCGAAGAGGTCGAACTGCCCCTCGGCCTCCTTGCGCTTGATGCCGACGACGTTGTCGATCATCGGCTCGAACTGCGCGGTCAGGCCCTTGCGGGTGTGCCCGAGCGAGTCGAAGGAACCGGCCTTGATCAGCGATTCGACGGTCCGCTTGTTGCAGACCACCGACTCCACCTTCTCCAGGAAGTCCGGGAAGGAGGAGAACTTCCCCTTGGTCCTGCGGGTCCGGATCATCGACTCGACGACCGGGCCGCCGACGTTGCGGATGGCGGTCAGGCCGAACCGGACGGTGGTGTCACCGTGCGGGGTGAAGTCCGCGTCCGACTCGTTGACGTCCGGCGGCAGGACGTTGATGCCCATCTTGCGGCACTCGTTGAGGTAGACGGCCGACTTGTCCTTGTCGTCCTTCACCGAGGTCAGCAGGCCGGACATGTACTCGGCCGGGAAGTTGGCCTTGAGGTACGCCGTCCAGTACGAGACCAGCCCGTAGCCCGCCGTGTGGGCCTTGTTGAACGCGTAGCCGGAGAAGGGGACGAGCACGTCCCACACCGCCTGGATCGCCGCGTCCGAGTAGCCGCGCTCCCGGCAGCCCTTCTGGAACGGGACGAACTCGGCCTCCAGGATCTCCTTCTTCTTCTTGCCCATCGCGCGGCGCAGCAGGTCGGCCTGGCCGAGCGAGTAGCCGGCCAGGATCTGCGCGGCCTTCTGCACCTGCTCCTGGTAGACGATCAGGCCGTAGGTGGGCCGCAGCACCTCCTCCAGGGGCTTCTCCAGCTCCGGGTGGATCGGGGTGATCTCCTGCTGGCCGTTCTTGCGCAGCGCGTAGTTGGTGTGCGAGTTGACGCCCATCGGACCGGGGCGGTACAGCGCCAGGACGGCGGAGATGTCCTCGAAGTTGTCGGGCTTCATCAGGCGCAGCAGCGAGCGCATGGGGCCGCCGTCGAGCTGGAAGACGCCGAGCGTGTCGCCACGCGCCAGCAGTTCGTAGGTCGGCTTGTCGTCCAGGGGCAGATCAAGCAGGTTGATCTTGATGCCCTTGTTCTTCTCGATCGCCTTGACGGCGTCGTCCATGATCGTCAGGTTGCGCAGGCCGAGGAAGTCCATCTTGAGAAGGCCGAGGCCCTCGCAGGTGGGGTAGTCGAACTGCGTGATGGTGACGCCGTCGGTGTGCCGGGTCCAGACCGGGATGTGGTCGGTCAGCGGCTCGGCGGACATGATGACGCCGGCCGCGTGCACGCCGGGCTGGCGGATCAGGCCCTCGATGCCGCGCGCGGTGTCGATCACCTTGCGCACGTCGGGGTCGGTCTCGTACAGCCCGCGGATCTCGCCGGCCTCGCTGTAGCGCGGGTGGCTGCTGTCCGTGATGCCGGACAGCGGGATGCCCTTGCCCATCACGTCCGGCGGCATCGCCTTGGTGATCCGGTCGCCCATCGCGTACGGGTAGCCGAGGACCCGCGAGGAGTCCTTGATGGCGGCCTTCGCCTTGATGGTGCCGTAGGTGACGATCATGGCGACCTTGTCGGATCCCCACTTCTCCGTCACGTACCGGATCACGTCACCGCGCCGGCGCTCGTCGAAGTCGATGTCGACATCGGGCATGGAGATGCGCTCGGGGTTGAGGAAGCGCTCGAAGATCAGGCCGTGCGGGATCGGGTCGAGGTCGGTGATGCCCATGGCGTACGCGACCAGCGAGCCGGCCGCCGAACCACGGCCGGGGCCCACCGCGATGCCCTGGTCCTTCGCCCACATGATGAAGTCGGCGACCACGAGGAAGTACGCCGGGAACCCCATCTGGATGATGGTGTCCATCTCGTACTCGGCGAGCTTCTTGTGCTCCTCGTCGTACCCGTTCGGGAAGCGCCAGTCCATGCCTTCCCAGACCTTGGACTTGAAGAAGTCCGCCTCGGACTCGAAGCCCTCCGGGATCGGGAAGCGCGGCATGAGGTTGCGGAACTGGAACATGCCCTCGGTGTCGACCCGGGAGGCGACCAGCAGCTGGCTGTTGCGGCAGCCCTCCTGCCAGGCGTCCGACTGGTCCAGGGCGTACATCTCGGCGGCCGACTTGATGTAGTAGCCGGTGCCGTCGAACCGGAACCGGTCCGGGTCGGAGAGGTTCTTGCCGGTCTGCACGCAGAGCAGCAGGTCGTGGGCTCCGGCGTCGGCCTCGGTGGTGTAGTGCGAGTCGTTGGTGACGACCGGCGGGATGCCGAGCTTCTTCCCGATCTCGATCAGCCCGTCGCGGACCCGCTTCTCGATGTCGAGGCCGTGGTCCATCAGCTCCAGGAAGTAGTTCTCCTTGCCGAAGATCTCCTGGTACTCGGCGGCGGACCTCAGCGCCTCGTCGAACTGGCCCAGGCGCAGCCGGGTCTGCAGCTCGCCGGAGGGGCAGCCGGTGGTGGCCATCAGGCCGCCGGACAGCTCGGAGATCAGCTCCTTGTCCATCCGGGGCCACTTGACCAGCCAGCCCTCGGAGTAGGAGCGCGAGGTCAGCTTGAAGAGGTTGTGCAGGCCCTCCTTGTTCCGGGCCCAGATGGTCTTGTGGGTGTAGGCGCCGGACGCCGAGACGTCGTCCTTCTTCTGGTGCGGCTGGCCCCACAGGATGCGCTTGGTGTTCGACCGGGCCTCCGGGGCGACGTACGCCTCGATGCCGATCACCGGGGTGATGCCGGCGGCGGTGGCCTGCTTGTGGAACTCGGCCGCACCGTACATGTTGCCGTGGTCGGTCATCGCGACGTGCGTCTGGCCCAGCCGCTCGACCTCCTTGAACATCTGCTTCAGCCGGGCGGCACCGTCCAGCATCGAGTACTCGGTGTGAACGTGCAGATGCGCGAACGGCTGATCGCTCAAGGCGGGGCCTCCGTAGGCTCGGTGCTGGCAGGTGGGCCGGCGAACGCGCAGGTCGCAGAAGGTGCCTGGAAACAGTTGCGGCCCGGGCCACTACCAGGGCCCGGACCAGCACTCACACGTTCACGTTCCTACTCTAGCCTCCAGACGCAGCTGTCCCCGGCCACCCGCCGCGCCCCGAAGGATCGCCCATGCCTCACCCGCAGCCCGCCGTCACCGACCGTGCCGAGGCCGTACTCGGAGTCTTCGACACGGCCTTCGGCGACCTGCTCGCCCAGGACCCGGCGGCCTTCCGCGTGAAGTTCCGGAAGATGGCCGCCTCGGCGTTCGCCTTCTACCGGGGCACCGCCGCCCTCTACTACGCCGACCTCGCCGACGGACCGTTCTCCTCCTTCGCCGGCCCCTTCCTCGACGACCGCACCAGCCGGGTCTGGATCCACGGCGACCTGCACGCGGAGAACTTCGGCACCTACCTCAACGCCGAGGGCCGACTGGTCTTCAACGTCAACGACTTCGACGAGGCCTACGTCGGCGCCTTCACCTGGGACGTCCAGCGCCTGGCCGCCTCGCTCGCGCTGATCGGGTACGCCAAGGCGCTCTCCGACGCGACCATCACCGAACTGGTCACCTCCTTCGCCGACGCCTACCGCCGCCGGATCTCCGCCCACGTCACCACCGGCGACGCGGTCCCGTACACCCTGGACACCACCGGCGGGCCGATCCTCGCCACCCTCCAGCAGGCCCGGCTGCAGACCCGGGTCTCCCTGCTGGACGGCGACACCGTGATCGAGGGCTACGACCGCCGCTTCCGCCTCGGCGGCGGCGCGATCGAACTGGACGAGCCCACCAAGGCCGAGGTCCTCGCCGCCTTCGAGGAGTACCTGGCCACCCTGCCGCCGTCCTCCCGGCTGCGCCCGGCGGCCCTGCGGGTGAAGGACGTGGTCGGCCGCCGGGGCATCGGCATCGGCTCGGCGGGCCTGCCCTCCTACAACGTGCTCCTCGAAGGCCACACCGACGCCCTTGAGAACGACGTGATCATCTACATGAAGCAGGGCCAGACCCCGGCCGTCTCGCGTCACGTCACCGATCCCGCGATCGCCGGCTACTTCGAGCACGAGGGCCACCGCACGGTGATCTCCCAGCGCGCCCTCCAGTCCCACAGCGACCCGTGGCTGGGGTACACCACCCTGCGCGGCCGCGGCCAGCTGGTCGCCGAGGTGTCCCCGTACGCCACCGACCTCGACTGGCGCGACCTCAACGAGCTGCCCGACCTGCTCACGGTCACCGAGTACCTCGGCCGGGCGACGGCCACCATGCACGCCGCCGCCGACGAGTCCTCCAGCGGCCACACGCTGGTCCCGTTCTCCACCGAGCACGCCATCCACGAGGCCATCAGCCGCGACGAGGCGGGCTTCACGGCGATGCTCGTCGACTTCGCCCACGCCTACGGCGCCCGGGCCCGCGCCGACCACCAGCTCTTCGTCGACCTCTACCGCAACAACCGCATCCCGGGCCTCTAACCCTTCCCGGTCAGGGCCGCCAGCCGCGCCGAGGCGGCGGCCCTGACCTCCGCCGTCTCCATCGCGTCGTCCCTGAGGTACGCCAACCTCTCCCTCACGTCGGGCTGGTCCGGCGCCCGCTCCACCCCCATCAACCGCGCGGCGTCCTCACAGTCCCAAAGACACTCCACGTAGATCCCGTCCAACCCCGCCGGATCGATCGCCGCCAACGCCTCCAGATACCCGGCCCGCTCGTACGAGTGCGGCGTCCACAACCAGAACCGCCGCAGCAGCGACGCCGCCTCCCGCGCCTCACGCCCGAACCGCGTCAACCCCCGCGCCGTCCGATCCGGTCCGCACCACCGCTTCTCCACCCAGTCCCGCTCCAACCCGGCCACCAGGACGGGGATGTCCTCCACGTCCCCGAAATCGGCGAGCACCGTGTGCCCGAGCCCGGCCAACCACTCCTGCTCCGCCGCAACCCACTCCCGTGCGGCGGGAACCGCCGCCGCCCCCAGAATCCGCACCGCACGCGGCAGCAACGGCAATGGACGCTCCCCGTCCGCCGACCCCAGCGACGGCACCCACGGCAGCAACCCGGGCTCCGGCTCCCGCCGAGCCAACAGCCGCACCACGTCCCCCCACCGCCCCCGCTCCCCCGGATCCGCCAGCAGCTCCACGAGCCGTGCGTTCGTCTCCGCCGCCAGAGGATCGGCCGATCCGGGCCCATCCTCCGGGTGCCTCGTCTCCATTCCCCAGCGAGCCCACGGCTCCCCCCACAGATCCGCCTCGTCCCCCTTCATCCGCGCCCGCACGACCGCCCCCAGGTCCTCCCACCACCCCACCGGCCACTCACGCGCCATCTCCTCCAGCACATCCCGCCAGTGCTCCCCCTCTCCCACATACTCGCGCAGCGCCTCCCGCGCCTCCCATGACCCGCTCAGCGCCAGCAGCTCCAGCACCCTCGCCGCCCGCTCACACCGCTCCTCGCCCCCGGCCAACCCCTCCACCACCGGCCCGAGCTCCAGCCCCAGATCCCTCACCAACCGCGCCAGATACACCCCCCGCTCATCAAGCCCGTCCCACCGCCAGTCCCACCGCAGACACCCGTGAACAATCTCCGCCACCCCCACCGGATCCTCCACAGCCATCCGGGCCCCCAACCCCCGCCCCCGCTGCACCATCCCGATCAACGACCCCGCCGGCGCATACCGCCCATCACTCATCCTCGTCACCCCCACATCCTCCCCCGCCCAGCCCCACCAAGGCGCAGACCACCTTCCCCTCCGCCAGCGGCTCCCACCACCAAGACCGCGCCGACATCGATGTAGCGGCCTTCCGCAGGGTCCCGGCCCCGGCCGTGCTCGACGGCCGGCCTGAACATCTGCTCCGGGTGAAGGTGACCAGCTGACGATCATGCCGCGGCCCTCAGCCGGACCTTCCCCCTCTGGCACGGGAAGTCGGCCAGGCCGACTTCCCACGCCAGACGAGGGCCGCTCAGCCCGAGTAGGGGATCCAGCCCGGGGTGGCGGTGTCGTAGTGGGCGGCGGTTCGGGGGCGGATGGCGGCGAGGGGGAGCCACTCGTCCTCGGGGTCGCGGTCGTCGAGGGGGCCGGGTGCCCAGGTCAGCAGGACGCGGTCCTCGGCGACCTCCGCTATCCAGCCCAGGAACTCCCGCCCGTCGCGGCAGGTGAAGCCCACCTTGGCGACGTCCTCGCAGCGGCGCGCGAGGTAGTCGCGCAGCGCCCGTTCCTCCGGCGTCAGGCCCGTGTTCAAGGACGGCCCCCTACGCGTCCAGCTCCGCGAGGAAGTCCAGGGCCACGGCCCACGCCCGCTCGGCGGCCTCGGCGTCGTAGTCCGCCAGGTCGGGGTCGGTGAAGAGGTGGCCGGCGCCGTGGTAGCGGTGGATCTCGACGTCGGCACCGGCCTTGCGCATGTTGAGGTACCAGGCGTTCAGCCAGTCCTCCGGCTCGAACGGGTCGGGCTCGGCGACGTGGAGCTGGACGGGGATGGCGGTGGCCGCGTCCTCGCGGATGTCGGAGGTGCCGTGCAGGAGGAGCAGGCCGCGGGCGTTCTCGTCGGCGAGGGCGAGGTTCTGGGCGAGCGATCCGCCGAGGGAGAGGCCGGCGTAGACGAGGGCGGTGCCGGAGGTCAGCAGCGGGGCGGCGGCGCCCACCGCCCGGCGCAGCAGTTCCTCGCTGCCGACCTCCTCCTTGTACGCCATGCCCGCCTCGACGTCCTCGAAGGTCCGGCCCTCGAAGAGGTCCGGGGTGTGCACGGTGTGCCCGGCGGCGCGCAGCCGGTCGGCGGCGGTGTGGACGGCGGGACGCAGGCCGTACACGGAGTGCAGGAGCAGGATCTGGGCCACGGGGGAGGACTTCCTTGCAGCGGACGGGAACCACTCCATCATCGCGCATGGCCGCCAGGTGGCCGCGTCCACCCGGCGGGGTGGCGGGACGTCACGCACCGGTGAATCGACGACAAACAGTCAGTTCATCCTATGGAACAGCTCGTTACCCATCGGTAGCCTTTCCGCCGTGACTGACCTTGTCGATGACATGACCGCCGCCCGCCCCCGCCGCCGCCAGGTGCTCAAGGCCACCGCCATCGCCGCGGGCGCCGCCACCCTGCCGCTGGCCCTCGGTGCCGCGGCCCAGGCCGCCACCGCCCCTCAGTTCCTGCACGGCGTCGCGTCCGGCGACCCGCTGCCCGACGGCATCCTGCTCTGGACCCGCGTCACCCCGGCCCCCGAGGCCGTCCCCGGCTCCGGCCTGGGCGCCGGCACCGAGGTCCGCTGGGAGCTCGCCGCCGACAAGGGCTTCACCCGGATCGCGGCGAGCGGCACCGTGACCACCTCCGCCGCCACCGACCACACCGTGAAGGCGGACGTCCGCGGCCTCACCCCGGACACCGCCTACTGGTACCGCTTCACCGCCGGCGCCACCACCTCCCCGGTCGGCCGCACCCGCACCACCCCGGCCGCCGACGCCGCGCTCGACCGGCTCCGCTTCGGCGTGGCGTCCTGCGCCAACTGGGAGGCCGGCTACTTCTCCGCCTACCGCCACCTGGCGGCCCGCGGCGACCTCGACGCCTTCCTCTTCCTCGGCGACTACATCTACGAGTACCGGACCGGCGAGTTCTGCGCCGCCGGCTCCGTGGTCCGCCCGCACGCGCCCGCCCACGAGATCCTCACCCTCGCCGACTACCGCACCCGCCACGGCCGGTACAAGACCGACGAGGACCTCCAGGCCCTGCACGCCCAGGTCCCGACCATCGCGATCTGGGACGACCACGAGATCGCCAACGACGCCTGGTCCGGCGGCGCCGAGAACCACACCCCCGGCGCCGAGGGCGACTGGGCGGCCCGGGCGGCCTCCGCCAAGCAGGCCTACTTCGAGTGGATGCCGGTCCGCCCGTCCGTCGCCGGCACCACCTACCGCCGCCTGCGCTACGGCAAGCTGGCCGACCTGCACCTGCTGGACCAGCGCTCGTTCCGCTCCGAGCAGGTCAAGGTCGGCAACGGCGAGGTCGACTCGGCCGGCCGCACCATCACCGGCCGCGCCCAGATGGACTGGCTGAAGGCCGGACTCGCCTCCTCCGACACCGCCTGGCGCCTGATCGGCAACGAGGTGATGATCTCCCCGGTCGCCTTCTTCGCGCTGCCCGACTACCTGCTGCGCCCGCTCGCCGAACTGCTCGGCCTGCCCGGCGAGGGCCTGGCGATCAACACCGACCAGTGGGACGGCTACACCCACGACCGCCGCGAGCTGCTCGGCCACCTCAAGGCGAACGGCATCACCAACACCGTCTTCCTCACCGGCGACATCCACTCGGCCTGGGCCTCGGACGTCCCGTACGAGGCCGCCACCTACCCGCTGTCGGGCAGCGCCGCGACCGAGTTCGTGGTCACCTCCGTCACCTCGGACAACATCGACGACTTCCTCAAGGTCGCGCCGCAGACCCTCTCGCTGGTCGCGGCCGCCGCGATCAAGGGCGCCAACCGGCACGTCAAGTGGGTGGACCTGGACTCGCACGGCTACGGCGTCCTGGAGGTCACCCCGGCCCAGACGCAGATGGACTACTACGTCCTCTCCGACCGGACCCGCAAGGACGCCACCAGCAAGTGGTCGCGCTCCTACCGCACCAAGTCCGGCACCCAGCAGATCGAGCGGGTCCACTCCCCCGTCAGGTAGCCACCACCGCACAGGCCCCGCCCTCCGGCCACCCCCGGAGGGCGGGGCCGCTGCCGCCCGGGCACGCGGACGGAGCGGTCTCGTTCGTCCGGGCGATCCTTGAGAGTCGCCCAGAACGTTCACAACGTCACACTGTGCGCTTGTCGCACATAGTGACGGCATGACCAGAGAATCCGGGGGTCCCCCGTGGCTCCGCGCCCGAACGGCCCGCCTCGTCACCACCACCGCGGCACTGGGAATCCTCGGCACCGGCCTGACCGGCGCCACCGCCCGGGCCGCCGCACCACCGCACCCCTCGGCCACCTCACCAACACCGCCCACGCCACCGGCACCGACCCCCAGGGCGGCACTGTCCGCAGCCCCGACGCCCGGGTCGAGCTGCCGGTCGCCACCGGGGCGGCGAAACTGAGCATCACCAAGACCGCCGACAACTCCGGCCCGGTCCGCGTCGGTGGCACCGTCACCTACACCTACACCAACACCGGCGGAACCACGGTCGGCAACCTCGCGGTCACCGACGACCACGCGTCGAACGTCACCTGCGACCGCACCGCCCTCGACCCCGGCCGGACGGCCACCTGCCACGCGACCTACGTCGTCACCGCCGACGACGGCAAGGCCGGCCATGTGACGAACCGCGCCCACGCCACCGGCACCGACCCGCAGGGCGGACAGGTCCGCAGTCCGGACGCGGAGCTCCGCATCACCGTCGCCACCTGCCCGCCGAAGGGGAACGACCACGAGGGCTGCCCCGGCAACCACCCCAGCAGCCACCCGGCCACCCCGGCCACGGAGGCGGCCGGGGGACGGACACGGAGGCGGCCACGACAAGCCCCACGACAAGCCCCACGACAACGACTCCGCCCCGCAGCCGACCCCGCCGCACCACAACGGCGGTAGCAGCCTGCCCGACACCGGCGCACCGGTGGCCGGCCTGATCGCGGCCGGCGGCCTGCTCGTCGCCGCGGGCGGCGTGCTGGTCCACCGGGCCCGGCGGCGCGCCGCGGCCGGGCCCGCCGACGCCACCGACGCCACCCGGTAGGCAGCAGCGCCCGGTCCCGCCCCGGCCCCCGCGCCGGAGGCCGCGGGCGGGACCGTCCCGCGAACCGCTACGACACCACGTCCTTGCGGGTGAACCCCCGGAAGGCGAGCGCCAGCAGCACCACCGCGTAGGACAGCGACAGCGAGACGCCCTGCACCATGCCGCCCCACTCCATCCGTGGCTGCAGGGCGTCCGCCCACGCGTACTGCCAGTGCGCCGGCAGCCAGGCCCGCAGGTCGCCGAGCGCCGTGATCGCGTCCAGCACCCCGGTGATGATCGAGGCGAACACCGCCCCGCCGACCGCCCCCAGCGGCGCGTCCGTGGCGGTGGAGAGCCAGAACGCCGCCGCGGCGATCACGATCTCGCTCAGGAAGACGTACACCACCGCCACCGCCAGCCGCGGCAGCGCGTCCCCGGCGGTCAGACTGGCCCCGGCCGGCAGCCGGAGGTCCCCCCAGCCGTACGCCATGGTGCCGACCAGCAGCCCGACCAGTGGCAGCAGCGCCACGGCCGTCGCCGAGAAGAGCAGCCCCACCAGGAACTTGCGCACCAGCAGCCGCGCCCGCGGCACCGGCGCGGCCAGCAGGTAGCGCAGCGAGGACCAGCTGGCCTCCGAGGCCACCGTGTCGCCGCAGAACAGCGCGACCGGGACGACCAGCATGAAGCCGGTCCCCATGAAGAGCATGGTGACCGCGAAGTTCGGCCCGGACGAGGTGGCCAGCTCGATGAAGCTGGTCCGACCCTCCCGCCCGGGGGTCCCCGCGACCGCGAACGCCGCCAGCACGACCAGCGGCATCGCGGCCAGCACCCCGCCGACCACCAGCGTCCGGCGGCGCCGCAGCTGACGGACCACCTCGACCCGGAACGGCAGTGTCCGCCCGGCCCGGTAGCCGGCCGCGTGATCGGCCGACACCTCAGCACCCACGGCGCTCACGCCGCACCTCCGATCAGCGACAGGAACGCGTCCTCCAGCCGGCGCTGCGGACCGGCCGACTCCACCGGCACCCCGAGCCGCACCAGTTCGGCGAGCAGTCGGCTGCCCGCCATGCCGTCCAGCCGGACGAGCAGTCCGCCCTCCACCGCCTCGGCCGACCCGACCCCGTCCAGCGCGGCCACCTTGTCGGCCGCCGCCGCCAGGTCCGCCGCCCCGAACGAGGCGTCGGTGCCGATCAGCAACTGCGCGCCCGCGCCGACGATCTCCGCGACCGCGCCGGTGGTGACCAGCCGGCCCCGGTCCATCACCACCAGGTCGGTGCAGCTCTGCTCGACCTCGGACAGCAGGTGGCTGGAGACGATGACGGTCCGTCCGGCCGCCGCGTACCGGATCATCACCTCGCGCATCTCACGGATCTGCGGCGGGTCGAGCCCGTTGGTCGGCTCGTCGAGGATCAGCAGGTCCGGCAGGCCGAGCATCGCCTGGGCGATCGCGAGGCGCTGCCGCATGCCCTGCGAGTAGGTGCGCACCGCCCGGTCCAGTGCCTCGCCGAGCCCGGCGATCGCCAGCGCCTCCTCCAGGTGGGCGTCCGCCTCGGGGCGGCCGGTGGCCTGCCAGTACAGCCGCAGGTTGGCCCGCCCGGTGAGGTGCGGCAGGAAGCCCGCGCCCTCGACGAAGGCGCCGACCCGGGAGAGCACCGGCGCGCCGGGCCGCACCCGGTGGCCGAAGATCCGGATCTCGCCGGCGTCCGGGCGGATCAGGCCCATCAGCATCCGCAGCGTGGTGGTCTTGCCCGCACCGTTGGGGCCCAGCAGGCCGAGCACCTGGCCCTGTTCGACCCGGAAGCCCAGGTCACGGACGGCGTACCGGTCGGCGGCGCCCTTGTAGCGCTTGCTCAGGCCGGTGATCTGGAGCGGGACCCCGGCGAGCGCCGGATCGTACGCCGGTCCGTGCGCCCGGCGCGCGGAGCGGGCCGCGCGCAGCCGTGGCACCAGTACCAGCGCGGCGGCCAGCGCGAGCGCCACCAGCGGCAGCACCCAGGTCCGGGACGGCAGCGGGGCCGCCTCGGTGACCAGCCCGTCCACGGTCGGCAGGGTCACCGGTCCGGTGACGGCCGCCCGGTAGGTGGCGGGCTCGACGGGCGAGGCGTACGCGAGGTCGGTGGAGGCGAGCACCAGCCGCAGCCGGTGCCCGGCGTCGAAGGTGTGGTCGACGGTGGGCAGCGCCACCGTGACGGTCCGGCCCTCGGGCGCGTCCGCGCCGGTCACCCGCAGCGGCGCGGAGAGCTGCTGCGGCAGGCTCTGCCGGCCGTCCGGGGCGACGTCGTACAGCTTGGCGAAGAGCACCGCGTCCGGCCGGTCGGCCCGCACCCGGACCGGCACGGTCGGCTGTCCGGTCAGGTGCACCGAGGCGTCCAGCGGCGCCGACTCGAAGGCGGCGAACTGGCCGGGGAAGTCCAGCGACAACCCGGCGCCCAGCGAGGACGCCTGGCTGAGCGCGCCGCCGAAGCCCGGCAGCGCGGAGATGTTGGGCGGCGAGCCGCCGGCCGGGTTGGCGAAGGCCTGCTCGGGCTCGCCGGTGGGGGCCTTCAGGTCGAACTGCCGCGAGCCGGTGCCGCCGAGGCCCGGGTAGGCGTCCGCGGTGGCCCCGCGCAGCACCGCCTGGAAACCCGTCGAGTCGACGCCACCGGTCCGGGTCACCCGGAACGCCGCGCCGGTGTCACCCGCACCGTCCTTCAGGTAGCGGTCGAACCACCCCACCGTCCGGGCGTCCACCCGCGCGCTGGTGTCGGTCGCGCCGTCGTGCCCGCCGGCGAACCAGTCCACCGCCACCGGCGCGCCGTTGGCGGCCACCGCCCGCGCGATCGCGTCGCCCTGGTCGAGCGGGAACAGCGAGTCCTGCTGCCCCTGGATCACCAACGTGGGCGCCTTCAGCCGCTCGGCGACCGAGGACGGGCTGGAGCGGTCGAGCAGCGCGACGGCCTCCGGGTCGGCGCGCCCGGAGGTCGCCACCCGGTCGTACATCCGGCACAGCTCGTCCAGGAACCGGCCGCAGCCGACCTGTCCGCCGACCTGCTCGGGCGCCAGGGCAGGCCGCGCCGCACCGCCGGAGGGGCCGAGCTCGCCCACCGAGCCGGTGGTGAAGAAGATCCCGGCCCAGAGCCGCTTGAACACGCCGTCGACGGCGCCCGAGCCGCGCACCCCCTGCGGGAACAGCGCGTCGGCCAGGTTCCACCAGGTGATCGCGCTGGCCACGGCGTCGATCCGGCTGTCGTACGCCGAGCCGAGCAGCGCCACCGCGCCGCCGTAGGAGGCGCCGGTGATCCCCACCCGGGGGTCCCCGGGGGCGTCCAGCCGCACCTCGGGGCGCTGCGCCAGCCAGTCGACCAGGTGCTTGACGTCCTCGACCTCGCGGTCCGGCGCGTTCAGCCCGATCCGCCCGCCGGAGCGCCCGAAGCCGCGCGCCGACCAGGTCAGCACCGCGTACCCCTGCCGGGCGAGTTCCTGGGCGCGTTCCCGCTCGCCCTCCTTGGAGCCGCCGAAGCCGTGCCCGAGCAGGACGGCCGGGCGCGGGCTGTCACCGGTGGTGAAGAACGAGGTGTCCAGCTGGACGACCTGGGTGCTGCCGGGGGTCTCGGGCATCGCGAGGAAACGGTCCTCCTGCCGGACGGACCGCTCACCGCCGGCCGCGACGGCCACCGCCGTCCCGGCCCCGGCGACGACCAGCAGGGCCACCGCCCCGGCCACCAGTCTCCGTCCGGCGGCCGTCCCACGGCCTCGCCACCGGCGCCACGCCCCACCGAGCTCCATGGCGGTGATCGTAGCCGCCCCCGGAGTAGGCGTCCGATAAAACCACCGGCCCCCGGGCGGGCCCGGGGCCGCCGGAGCACCGCCGCTACAGCACCCTGGTCATGGTCCGGTGCGGGATGCCGGCGTCGTCGTACACCGGCCCCTCGGCCGTGTACCCCAGGCGCTCGTAGAACCCGAGCGCCTGCACCTGCGCGTGCAGCTCCACCTCGCGCGCCCCGCGCGCCCGCCCCGCGGCCTCGACCGCCCGCACCAGCTCGGCGCCGAGCCCGGTCCCCCGGGCCGCCTTCAGCACCGCGAGCCGGCCGAGCAGCACCCGCCCCTCGATCCCGCCGGTGATCCGCAGCGCCTGCTCGCCGAAGATCAGCCGGGCGGTCCCGACCGGCTCACCGTCCGGGTCGAGCGCCAGCAGGTGCTCCGAGGCGGGGTCGAGGTCGTCCCACTCCTCCTCCTCGGAGATCCCCTGCTCGACGATGAAGACGTCCCGCCGCACGCCGTGCACCAGCGCGAGGTCGGCCTCGTCCCGCGCCACCCGGATCGTCCCGGCCATCCCGTTGCCCTCAGCTCTCCGACGCGATGATGTCCAGCGCCTTGCGCAGGTCCGCCGGGTACTCGCTGGCGAACTGCACCCACTCGCCGTCCGCCGGGTGCTCGAACCCGAGCGAGACCGCGTGCAGCCACTGCCGGGTCAGGCCCAGCCGCTTGGCGAGCGTCGGGTCGGCGCCGTAGGTGAGGTCGCCGACGCAGGGGTGGCGCAGCGCGGACATGTGGACGCGGATCTGGTGGGTGCGGCCGGTCTCCAGCTTGATGTCCAGCAGCGACGCGGCCCGGTAGGCCTCGATGAGGTCGTAGTGGGTGACGGACGGCTTGCCCTCGCGGGTGACGGCCCACTTCCAGTCGGAGCTGGGGTGCCGCCCGATCGGCGCGTCGACGGTGCCGCTGAGCGGGTCCGGGTGGCCCTGGACCAGGGTGTGGTACTTCTTCTCGGTCACCCGGTCGTGGAACTGCCGCTTGAGGTCGGTGTAGGCGCGCTCCGACTTGGCCACCACCATCAGCCCGGAGGTGCCGACGTCGAGCCGGTGCACGATGCCCTGGCGCTCGGCGGCGCCCGAGGTGGAGATCCGGTAGCCGGCCGCGGCCAGCCCGCCGATCACGGTGGGACCGGTCCAGCCGGGGCTGGGGTGCGCGGCGACGCCGACCGGCTTGTCGACGAGCACGATGTCCTCGTCGTCGTGGACGATGCGCATGCCCTCGACCGCCTCGGCGACGATCCGCACCGGCGCGGCGGGCGCCGGGATCTCGACCTCCAGCCAGGAGCCGGCGGTGACCCGGTCGGACTTGCCGGCGACGGCGCCGTCCAGCGTCACCTTCCCGTCGGCGGCCAGCTCGGCGGCCTTGGTCCGGGAGAAGCCGAACATCCGGGCGAGGGCGGCGTCGAGGCGCTCGCCCTCCAGGCCGTCGGGAACGGGGAGGCTGCGGATCTGCGCTGCGGTACTCACCCGTACGAGTATGCCGGACGCGCGCAGCCCCGCCGGACGCCGCCGGGGCGCCGGGTGCTGCTACTCGGCCTTGCCCGCCTTCGCGTCCTTCTCCACCGGCTGGTGCACGGTGCCGTCCGGGTTGCTGCCGCGGAAGGAGAGCAGGACGACGAGGATGCCGCCGCAGACGATCGCCGAGTCGGCGAGGTTGAAGACCGCGAAGTGCTGGACGGAGATGAAGTCCACCACGTGCCCGCGGAAGACGCCGGGCGAGCGGAACAGCCGGTCGGTGAGGTTGCCGAGCGCCCCGCCGAGCAGCAGGCCGAGCGCGATCGCCCAGGGCAGGCTGTACAGCCGCCGGGCGATCCGCCAGATCACCACGATGACGGCCGAGGCGATCATGGTGAAGACGACGGTCAGCGCCTGCCCCATGCCGAAGGCTGCGCCGGAGTTGCGGATCACCTGGAAGGTCACCACGTCGCCGATCACCTCGATCGCCGCGTGGTTCTCCAGCCGGGCCACGACCAGCAGCTTGCTGCCGAGGTCGATCAGGAAGGCGAGCAGGGCGACGACCAGCAGCACACCGATCCGCCGGGGCCCCTTCGGCTCGTCCGCCGGTGCGGCCTCCGCGGCCGACGCGCCCTCCGCGGCCGACGCAGCCGCTGGCGCGGCCTCCCCGACCGGCTCCGGCCGGACGGACGCCGCCGGCTCCGCCGGGGCCTGCGGCTCGGCGACGGCCGTCTCCCCGTCTGCCGGGACGGCCCCGGCCGCGACGTCGGCGGGCGTCGGGACGGACTCGTCCCGGGTCTGGGGGGAACCTTGCGTACTGATGATCCGCTCCGCTGCCGTGACGTGGTGGGCCGAGGCCGGTGGGAAGCCCGGTCCACCGAGGGATCGGGCGACGTTACGGGGTCGAGCCTACGGCAAGCCCGACCCCCCGCGTCTCCCCGGGCCGCTCGCCCGGACCGGTCAGCGACGTTCCTGCTTCGCCTTGCACTGGACGCACAGCGTGGCCCGCGGGAAGGCCTGCATCCGCGCCTTGCCGATGGCCTGGCCGCAGGACTCGCAGGTGCCGAAGCCGACACCCTCCAGCCGGGCCAGCGCGTGCTCGGTCTGGGCGAGGCTGTCGCGGGCGTTGTTGGCCAGCGCCAGCTCGCTCTCCCGCGAGATGTTCTTCGTACCGGCGTCCACCTGGTCGTCGCCGGCGCCGTCGTTGGAGTCGCGCATCAGACCGGTGATGGCGGCCTCGGCCGCGCCGATCTCGTGCTGGAGCCGGTCGATGTCGCTGATCAGCTCGGCGTGCAGCTCGTGCACCTCCTCGGAGGTCCACGGCTCCTCGCCGGGGCGGACCGGCAGCTCGGCCGGGTCGACCGACTCGGCGCCGCCGCCGGCGGGCCTGGCGCCGGCCGCGGCCGGGGTACGGGTGCGGCCCGGGGCCACGAGGGTGGTGTCGGTGGTGTTCTTGCGCCGTGCGGTAGTGGTCACGGTCCCCTCCCCTGGGTCGCCTGCCACGGCCTTGCGTGTCCGCTTGGTGGCGGTACCCGCGCCGGTTGCCTTCTCAGCCATGGCTTCGACCCCATCTACGAACGAATCGAGCCGCCGGTTCCCGGCGGCCTCCAGTGCCGGAACGATAATCCCGATCAAAAACGGTCACAACATGACATACCGACGTCTCACAATGATCCCACCCGGCCAGACGTCACAGGCGCCACGCCCAGCACGCCGAACAGAGTTGTGCCCCCCGCCCCGGCGCGCCGAAACCGACTTGCGACGGCCGATACACTGGGCCTGCAAGGCGCAGATGGGGACGAGTACCGCAGTACGCAGCCACCAGCGACCCGGGGACGGTGCGAGCCCGGGGGTGTGCACGGCGCGAAGATCACCCCGGAGCCGCCGGAAGAACGGTCGCGATCCCACTCGCCGGCCCAGTAGACCCGGCCGCAAGCCCAAACAAGAGGGCCGCACGCAGTACCGCGGCCAAGGAGGGTGGTACCGCGGGACGGCACGCCGTCTCGTCCCTCCGTCGGATCCCGTCCACGCATCCGCCGGAGGTAGACGCCCGCGATGGCCAGCACCTACAACCCCGTACCCGCGCAGGTCGACCTGCCCGCCCTCGAACACCGGATCCTCTCCTTCTGGCAGGACAACAAGGTGTTCCAGCGCAGCCTGGAGCAGTCCGAGGGCCGCCCGGAGTGGGTCTTCTACGAGGGCCCGCCGACCGCCAACGGCATGCCCGGCGCCCACCACATCGAGGCCCGCGTCTTCAAGGACGTCTTCCCCCGCTACCGGACCATGAAGGGCTACCACGTCGCCCGCAAGGCCGGCTGGGACTGCCACGGCCTCCCGGTCGAGCTGGCCGTCGAGAAGGAGCTGGGCTTCTCCGGCAAGCAGGACATCGAGGCGTACGGCATCGCCGAGTTCAACGCCAGGTGCCGCGAGTCGGTGACCCGCCACACCGACGCGTTCACCGAGCTCACCACCCGGATGGGCTACTGGGTCGACCTCGACGAGGCCTACCGCACCATGGACCCGTCCTACGTGCAGTCCGTCTGGTGGTCGCTCAAGCAGATCTTCGACAAGGGCCTGCT
Organism: Kitasatospora sp. NPDC057500; assembly: GCF_042802195.1. Taxonomy (NCBI): domain Bacteria; kingdom Bacillati; phylum Actinomycetota; class Actinomycetes; order Kitasatosporales; family Streptomycetaceae; genus Kitasatospora; species Kitasatospora sp. NPDC057500. The sequence continues at coordinate 18,174 of NZ_JBHVER010000148.1, forward strand.
GGTCCAGGACCACCGGGTCGCCCCCTGGTGCCCGCGCTGCGGCACCGGCCTGTCCGACCACGAGCTGGCCCAGGGCTACGAGACCGTCGTCGACCCCTCGGTCTTCGTCCGCTTCCCGCTGACCGGCGGCCCGCTGGCCGGCCGGGCCGCCCTGCTGGTGTGGACCACCACCCCGTGGACCCTGGTCTCCAACACCGCCGCCGCCGTGCACCCCGAGGTCACCTACGTGGTGGCCACCGACGGCACCGAGCAGCTGGTGGTCGCCGAGCCGCTGCTGGCCAAGGCCCTCGGCGAGGGCTGGGAGCCGACCGGCGAGTCCTTCACCGGCGCCGAGATGGAGCGCTGGGCCTACCGCCGCCCGTTCGACCTGGTCGAGATCGAGGACGCGCACTACGTCCTCAACGCCGAGTACGTCACCACCGAGGACGGCACCGGCATCGTCCACCAGTCGCCCGCCTTCGGCGCCGACGACCTCGCGACCTGCCGCAAGTACGGCCTGCCGGTGGTCAACCCGGTGCTGGCCGACGGCACCTTCGCCCCCGAGGTCCCGCTGGTCGGCGGCCAGTTCTTCAAGAAGGCCGACGAGGCCCTGGTCAAGGACCTCCAGGCCCGCGACCTGCTCTTCCGCCACCTGCCGTACGAGCACAGCTACCCGCACTGCTGGCGCTGCCACACCGCGCTGCTCTACTACGCGCAGCCGTCCTGGTACATCCGCACCACCGCGGTCAAGGACGCCCTGGTCCGGGAGAACGAGGCCACCAACTGGTTCCCCGAGAACGTCAAGCACGGCCGCTTCGGCGACTGGCTGAACAACAACATCGACTGGGCGCTCAGCCGCAACCGCTACTGGGGCACCCCGCTGCCGATCTGGCGCTGCGAGGAGGGCCACCTCACCTGTGTCGGCTCGCTGGCCGAGCTCACCGAGCTGACCGGCACCGACCAGAGCGGCCTGGACCCGCACCGCCCGTACATCGACGAGGTCACCTTCGCCTGCCGCGACTGCGGCGGCACCGCCACCCGGGTGCCCGAGGTCATCGACGCCTGGTACGACTCGGGCTCGATGCCCTTCGCCCAGTACGGCTACCCGTACCAGAACAAGGAGCTGTTCGAGAAGCGCTACCCGGCGCAGTTCATCTCCGAGGCGATCGACCAGACCCGCGGCTGGTTCTACACCCTGATGGCCGTCGGCACCCTGGTGTTCGACCGGAACAGCTACGAGAACGTCGTCTGCCTGGGCCACATCCTGGCCGAGGACGGCCGCAAGATGTCCAAGCACCTGGGCAACATCCTGCAGCCGATCCCGCTGATGGACCAGCACGGCGCCGACGCCGTCCGCTGGTTCATGGCCGCCGGCGGCTCGCCCTGGTCGGCCCGCCGGGTCGGCCACGGCACGATCCAGGAGGTGGTCCGCAAGACCCTCCTCACCTACTGGAACACCGTCGCCTTCCAGGCCCTCTACGCCCGCACCTGCGGCTGGGCGCCGTCCGCGGCCGACCCGGCCCCGGCCGACCGCCCGCAGCTGGACCGCTGGGTGCTCTCCGAGCTGAACACCCTGGTCCGCGAGGTCGACGCGGCCTTCGAGGCGTACGACACCCAGCGCGCCGGCAAGCTGCTCTCCGGCTTCGTCGACGACCTCTCCAACTGGTACGTGCGCCGCGGCCGCCGCCGCTTCTGGCAGGGTGACGCCGCCGCGCTCGCCACCCTGCACGAGGCGCTGGAGACCGTCACCCGGCTGATGGCCCCGCTCACCCCGTTCATCACCGAGCAGGTCTGGCAGGACCTGGTCGTCCCGGTCGCCCCGGACGCGCCGGCCTCGGTCCACCTGGCGAGCTGGCCGGTGGCGGACGAGTCGCTGGTCGACGCCGACCTCTCCCGGCACATGGCGCTGGTCCGCCGCCTGGTCGAGCTCGGCCGGGCCACCCGCGCCGAGTCCGGCGTGAAGACCCGTCAGCCGCTGTCCCGGGCGCTGGTCGCCGCCCAGGGCTGGGACGAGCTGCCCGCCGACCTGCGCGCGCAGATCGCCGAGGAGCTCAACGTCTCCGCCCTGGAGTCCCTTGCGGCGTCGTCCCCTTCCGGGGCAGGCGGCGGCTCGCTGGTCGACACCACCGCCAAGGCCAACTTCCGTGCGCTGGGCAAGCGTTTCGGCAAGGGCGTGCAGGACGTCGCCAAGGCGGTCGCCGCCGCGGACGCCGCCAGGCTCGCCGCCGAACTGCGCGCGGAGGGCACCACCTCCGTCGAGCTGAACGGCGAGAGCGTCGTCCTCTCCCCCGATGAGGTGATCATCACCGAGACCCCGCGCGAGGGCTGGGCCGTCGCCAACGAGTCCGGTGCCACCGTCGCCCTCGACCTGGCGATCACCCCCGAGCTGAAGCGCCTCGGCATCGCCCGTGACGCCATCCGCCAGATCCAGGAGGCCCGCAAGAACTCCGGCCTGGACGTCGCCGACCGGATCGTGCTGCGCTGGCGGGCCACCAGCGACGAGACCGCGGAGGCCATCGCCGAGCACGGTGCCCTCGTCGCCGAGGAGGTGCTGGCCACCGACTTCGCCGCCGGCGCCGCCGACTGGCAGTCCGACACCTTCTCCGACGACTCCCTCGGCCTCGCCTTCCAGCTCCGCAAGGCCTGACCGAAGCGACGAAAGGACCGCCGCCACCTCTCCGGAGG
>NZ_JBHVER010000149.1:0-20735 GCF_042802195.1 Kitasatospora sp. NPDC057500
GTCAGCGGGCAGGCCGGGGGCCCGCTCAGCGCAGGCGGGAGGAGGAGAGGATCGACGCCAGGTGGGCGACCACCATCCCCCAGGTGATCACGGTGATCGCGGCGACCGTCGCCTGCGTCGGGTCGGTGTGGCCGACCACCGCGTCCACGACGGCCGCCGCCAGCAGCACCAGCGAGGCCTCGATCCCGTTGGTCACCCGGTGGATCTTGAACACCGACGCCAGCCTGCGCGCCGTCGCGATGCCCTGCGACCGGGGCTGCGTCGACTCCTCGTCCGCCGGCGCCATCCCACTGCGCGCCCGCGCCACGTCCACCAGGTCGGTGGACGCCTTGAGCAGGACCACGCCCAGCGCGGCCGCCAGGCCCACCGACACCCACAGCTCCGATCCGCCCCGGGCCGCCCGGACACCCGCGCCGATCATCAGCGCGGCGTCCGCCAGGTACGCGCCCAGCCGGTCGACGTACACCCCGGCCATGCTGAACTGCTTCTTCCAGCGGGCCACCTCGCCGTCCACGCAGTCGAACAGCAGGAAGCCCTGCATCAGCACCACCGCCAGCACCGCGCCCGGCAGCCCCGGGACCAGCAGCGCCGCCCCGGCGCCCACCCCGCAGACCACCATCACCCACGTCAGCGTGTTGGGCGACACCGAGGTCCGCACCAACTGCCGGGTGACGCGCAGCGAGACGGCGCGCATGTAGAGCCGTCCCGCCCAGTGCTCCCCGTTGCGGCTCGCCAGCTTCGCCTGCGGCTGGCAGACCTCCCGCAAATCGGCCAACGCCGGAGCAGCGACCGCCATGATCCGACCCTTCCCTTCGCCTGTGTGATCGTCCGGTCGACCGGACCAAACGATCACACAGGCTAGAGGAGACCAGGCGCTCCCTCCGACCCGGGAGTCACACCAGCGCGACGCCGCCCGCCGACTCGGGCGCGCCGTCCCGGTACAGCCAGGCGCGCTCGGCGGCGGACCAGGTGGTGGTGGTCAGCAGGTACACCCCGGCCGCCAGCGGAACGAGGGCGGCGAACAGCACCGTGCCGAACGACAGGTACGGCAGGACCGCCAGTCCCGGCTGCGGCGGCGCGCCGTCGGCCTTCGCGGCCTGGGCGGCCTGGGCGGTCTGGGCGGCCTGCGCTGCCTGGGCGCGACGGGCCCGCCGGAAGCCGACGTACGCCACCGCCGTCAGGCCCGCGTACAGAACGGCGAACACCGCCCACTGCCCCGCGCCCTGCACCGAGCCCACGTGCAGGCCGAGCGGGGCGCCGAACAGAGTGTGGTCGAGCAGGTCGTTCGGGGTGGTGAACAGCCGGTACATCACCGAGAAGAATGGGATCTGCACCAGCATCGGCAGACACCCCGCGAACGGCGAGGCCTTCTCCTCCCGGTACAGCTCGGCGAGCGCCGCCCGGAGCTTCTCCGGGCGGCCCTTGTGCTTGCGGTTCAGCTCGGCGACCTGCGGCGCCAGCCGGGCGCGCGCCTTCTCCCCGCGAGCCGCCGCCCGCGCCAGCGGGTGGAGCGCCAGGCGGACGCAGACGGTGAACAGGACGATCGCCAGCGCGGTCGGGACGACGTGCGCGAGCGCGGCGACGGTGTCGTGGGCCAGGTCGACGGCCGGGTCGAGAACAGCGAAAACGGACATGGTGGAGCGAGCCCTCCGGGGTCTCGGGGTACGAGTGATCAACGGAGGACGGCCGCGCCTGCGGACCTGCCAGGGGCTACGCGGCCGCCGGGGCCGCTCCCGGCGCCCTCGGGCGCCGTCGGCCCCGGGCGTCCGGATCGCGCTGCGGCAGGAACGCCGTCCGGAACGCGCGCCTGCGCAGCATCCCGTCCCGTACGTTCGCCGGCGCCCGCGCCCCCAGCAGCCGCGCGACGACCAGCGCCCCCGCGACCGCCCCGGCCACCAGCACCACGGCGGCCGCGGCCGCCACCGAGGTCAGCGACCCGCCACCCTCGGCGAGCCACTCCCCACCACTCAGCACCCGGAGCACGCCGAGCAGCATCGCGACCACTGTCACGTCCCTGCCCTCCTCATGCGCTCCGGAGCCGTGTCTTCAGAGCAGGAAGACGATCGGGCCCCTGCCCCGGTTCCCGGTTCAGGCGGTCTGGACGGCGCTGACCCAGACCTGGCTTGCCCCGTCCGCCTGCTCGGCGAAGCACACCGTGGTACCGACCTGCTTGGCGCCGCCCGGGGAGTAGAAGCTCCCGCAGGCCAGGGGGGAGACGGTCGAGGGGTCGGGTGCGCCGATGTGGAGGAAGCCGCCGAGGTCGCCGCTGTCGATGTACTTGCCCTCTCTCCACTCGGTGACCGGGAGACTGTCCCTGAACTCGTTCAGTCCGGTCTGCGGCAGCCGGAACGCGAGGAAGGCGAGGTCGTCCTGGAAACCGTTCTGATAGGCCCACCGGACGTCGACCGCCGCCGTCGGCACCGGCACACGCGCGAACCGGGACACCTCGTCCGAGCTCACGGTCATCCACGCCCCCGGCCGCCCGCTGTCAGGCTTCGGATGGAGATCCTGTTCGTAGGCCCAGTAAAGCAGAGCCACCCCGGCCGCCAGCAGGACCAGCGGGCCGATGACCAGGATCCCGATCACGCGACGGCGACGGGTCCGCCGGGGATCGCAGGAGGGCTGTGTTCCGCTCATCGAGTCTCCCGTCCGGGGTCCGGGCGCGTGCCTTCCCTGGTGCCGTTCTGTCCGGCGCCCGCCCCGGGTGGGGAGGACGCCGTGCCTGGGAACGCGACGGTGGCCGGGGTGCTCCGGCCGGTGATGTCGAACTCCCTGGCCAGGCCGGTCTGGTGGAGTGCTGCCAGGTCGCTGTCCGCGATATTGGTGCCGGCGATCGGAGTGTGCTTGCCGGGGTCCCAGTTGTACCGGTCCCAGAGGCTGACCTGGTACTGGAGCGACACTACGGGCTTGCCGTCCGGGCCGGGCCGGGCGGTCACCACACCGGAAGTGGCGTAGGAGTGGCTACCGATGGCCAGGTACCAGTTGCGCTCGGAATGCATGTCGAAGGTCCGGTGCGCCGAGGCCTCGACGGGGACGGCGACCGGGGCACCGCCCGACTGTGCGTAGGCGTCCAGGGCCATCTGCCGCCACTGCGCCTGGTTGTCAGTGATCTGCTTGTCCACCAGGTTGCGGAGCTTCGGATCGTCACGGAGCATCCGGTCCACGTCGACGTTGAGCGGTTCACCCGTCGCGGTCAGGAAGTGCTGCATGTGGCGCGCGGCGTCCGTGAATCCGGCGAGACTCCCGATTCCGACCAGCAGGTGCTCGGCCGCGACCCCGTTGGCGTAGTCACCGGGGCCGGGCGGACGCTGGGCGAAGGCGCCGGCGCCGGAGTCCGGGGCGTGCCATTCATAGTCGACCGGGCCCAGGACGCCGGCCGCGAGCAGGCGCTCCCCGTCCGTCGCCAGCAATCCCGCCCGGAGGCTCGGGTCGAGCGCGCCCCACCAGGCCCGCAGCGCCTTCGGGTCGGTGGGCATACCAGCAGCCCGGACGAGGTCGGCGCCCGCGTTCGCCACCGCCCCCGGCCGGGTCGCCGGGTCGACCTCGGCGGGGTCGAGGGCGCGCAGGGCGGCCGCAGCGGCGGTGTCTGCCTCGGTGGCGGCGGACACCGCCTTGCCCATGGCCTCGACGTACTGCTGGAGCTCGTCCCACTTCCGCCGCTGGTAGGCGATCGCGTCCGGGTCGTTGCGGTCCTCGGGCGGCAGGGGCGGCAGCGTCACGGTGCCGTCGGCGGCCACGGTGGCGCCGAGGGCCTCGGCGTCGCCGACGGCGCGCAGCAGGTTCTGCTGGGCCTGCGCGAACGCGGACCTGGCGCGGCGCAGGGCGGCGGTGACGGCGAGCGCCTCGTAGTGGAAGGCGGTCAGCTCGTCGGCGATCAGGCCGATCTCACGGGCGGCCTCGTCGGCCGCGACGCCGGTCCAGGCGCGGGCTCCGGCGGGGGCGAGGGAGCCGGGCGCGGCCCCGGTGAGCGGTTGCAGGACGCCGGAGCGCACCTGGCCGGCGATCTGTTCGGTGTGCCCGGCGACGCCGTTCCAGGTGTCGCCGGCCTTGTCCAACGACTCGAATGAGGCGTGCTGGAGCTGCGCGAAGGTCACCATGGCTCACGGCGCCTTGAACGCGGAGGCGGAGGACGCGTCGGTCGACCGGTAGGCGGCGGCGGTGGCCTCCAACCGGTCCGCCGTCATGCCGAGGCGGTTGTCGAGGCTGGTCCACCGGACCTTCCACCAGGTGAGGACCTGCGTGAGCGCGGCGCCGGAGGAGAAGCAGTCGGCGGACAAGGCCCGGGCGGCCGCAGCGGTGTCCGGCTCGGCGTGGCTGACCGTGGACCGCAGCTCGCCCTGGAGGCGGCGGGAGACCCCGGCCGCCTGGCGCAGTGCGGACGGTTCCACCCGGACCGGAGCGCCGGCCGAGGAGCCGTTCGCCCAGGCGGCGGAGGCGCCGCCCGGGTGCGGAATCCCGGAGGGCGGCCCGTCCTGGCCGTAGAGCCATGGATTCTGCTGCGCCTCGGTAGTGGCATCGGCCATGATCGGAGCCCCCCAGCGTGATTGGTCGACCGTCGTACGGTAACGCGGCAACACTCCGTGGGCGGTTCATTCCGGCAATTGCCGCGCGAGGTGTAGCCGCAGGTGCTACACGGGGCTACCTTGGGAGGATGAAGACGATTACCCAGCGGGAGTTCCGGAACAACTCCGCCGCGGTGATGGACGCCGTGGAGGCGGGGGAGACCTTCCACATCACCAGGAACGGGGTCGAGGTCGCCGAGCTGAGGCCGGTCGCGGGGCGGCGGCGGCTCACGGCGGAGGAGCTGGTGGCGCGGCACGTGAAGCTCCCGCGCGTGGACTACCAGCAGATGCGCAAGGAGGCCGAGGACTACTTCGGCCCGGAGGAACTGGTCGGGGACGAGGACGGCGACCCGTTCGAGCGGCCGCGTGGCTGAGCGGCGGCGGGCCTCCCGGCGCCGGCCGGCCGGGGTGCTGGACACCTGCGTCTACATCGACCTGGCGCTGCTCAGCCCGGCCGACCTGCCGGCCGTGCCGGAGCTGACCGCGATCACCTTCGCCGAACTGCAGCAGGGCGTCTCCATGGCCCGCGACCCGGTCAGCCGGGCGGCGCGGATGGAGGTGCTGGGTGCGGCGATGGCGGACTTCGAGCCGCTGCCCTTCGACGCGGCCGCCGCCGCCCGCTACGGCACCCTGGTGACGCTGACCATCGCCGCCGGACGCCAGCCGCGCCCGCGCCGGATCGATCTGATGATCGCCGCGATCGCCTCGGCGCACGGCCTGCCGCTGTACACGCGCAACGTCTCCGACTTCAAGGGGCTGGGCTCGGCCGTCGAGGTCATCGGCGTCTGATCAGGGCCGGCCGCCCACCGGGCGGAGGACCGTCGGGCCCGCTCGACCCGGTCGGCCAGGGCCGCCGCGGCGGGGGCGACGGGCCGCTCGTCACGGTCGTGGTGCACGAGGGCGGGCTGCCGTCCGGCCCCACGGCGGCGACGACGGCCCAGCGCGGCCGGTCGGACAAGCGGAGGACCAGTCGGCGGATGCCGTGGTCGAGCACGAGGGCGGCGACGGCGACGATCACGATGCCCGGCGGATCGCTGATCCGGCCGTGCGTCGGGCCTCCGCGGAAGACCCTGGGCACGCCCGGTACCGGCCGGGCCGGACCACGGCGATCCGAACCGGCTCCCCGCCGTCCGGGCCGGTGACCTCCGCGAACGTGTGGTTCCCGCCCCGCCCGCCGTGCACCCGGGGCGCCCGCAGGGCAGCGGTGCACTCGGCCCGCCCGCGCTCCGCCCGCGCCGCGTCGGCCGCCGCCTTCTGCTCGAACGCGGCGGTCCACTCCCGCTCCCGCCGTCGCCGCTCCTCCCGGGCGGCGCGGCGCTCGTCCACCTCGTCGGTCATCGGATGCTCCCCGGGTCGGCGAGGGCGGCCGCGGCGGTCAGGGCCTGCTCGCGGCGGCGGGTTCGCTGGACGGCGTGACGCGGACGGCCGGTCGGTCCGTCGAACGGTCGGCGGCCGGTGACGGGAGGGAGGAAGCAGGGCCCGGCCGCGCCCGGGGCGAGCGCCGAGGCATCGAGGCCCGGACTCCGGCGGCGCTTCGGCTCGGCCGCGGGCCGCTCGGGCTCCGGTCCCGGGACGAAGCCGGGGACGTCGAGCCGGTCGGAGAGGAGCCGGACGACCGTGCGCGGTGCGGCGGTCATCGGCCGCCCGCGCAGGCCGGTACCGGCAGGTAGACGGCGATGGCGCCCTCGCGTTCGATGCGGTCGGCGAGGGTGGCCGCGGCGGTCAGGGCCTGCTTGCGGTGGCGGGTGCGCTGGACGGTGACGGGGGCGCCGTCCGCGGTGGCGACGACGGCCCAGCGCGGGCGGCCGGTCACTTCGATGAACAGCCAGTGGGCGGCGAGGCCCGGAATCATCAGGACGGCGATGAACTCCGACAGGAGGCCGAGGAGTCCCAGGAGCCCGACGACGAAGTCGGAGCGGGGCCCGCGCTTGTCGGCGACGTCGGCGGCGGGCGGGCCGGTGCCGGCCCTGACGACCTTCAGGTCGACCGGCCGGCCGTCCGGGGTGGCCACCGTGACGGGGGACCAGTGGATCTGCTCGCCCCGGGCCCAGCTGCGGCGTTGCAGGGCGATCGCGTCGGCCCGGGCCCGTCGCGACTGCTCGGCGCTGTCGGCCAGACCCTGCCGGTACCGCTCCCCCCAGGTCTGCATGCCGTGCAGCGTAGGCGGAGGGGAAACGGGCCGGCAGGGGCGCCGGGGCGAGTTCAGCGGAGTTCAGCGCCGGGTCCGGGCCTGCCCGGGCCCGGCGTCAGCCGAGACGGACGGTGGTGCCGGTGGCGGCGGAGGCCCGGGCGGCCTCCAGGACGGTGAGGGTGGCGACGGCGTCGCGCGGGTCGACCGGGGGCGGGGTGCCGGGGGTGGCCAGGGCGGCGGCGACGCCCGCGTAGAAGGCGGGGTAGTCGCCGGGGTCGGTGGGCACGGTGACCGTCGATTCGTCGGTGCCGAGCACGCCGTCGCGGGCCGGGTCCTCGGCGCCCCAGGGGGTCGCGGCGTCGGGGCGCCGGCCGGACCGCAGCGCCGCCTCCTGCGGGTCCATGCCGGACTTGACGTACCCGGCAGTGTCGCCGAGGACCCTCAGGTGCGGGCCGACCAGCGGGGCGAGGGCGCTGGTCCACAGGTGGGAGCGGGTGCCGTCGGCGTGGGTGAGGGCGAGGAAGGCGTCGTCGTCGACCACCGCGCCGTCGCGCCTGACGTCGATCTCCGCGTACACCGTGTCGACCGGTCCGAACAGCGTGAGCGCCTGGTCGACGAGGTGGCTGCCGAGGTCGTAGAGGGTGCCGCCGACCTCGGCCGGGTCGGCGAGCTCGCGCCAGCCGGGCTTGGGCTTGGGGCGGAAGCGCTCGAAGCGGGACTCGAAGCGGTGCACCCGGCCGAGCGCGCCCTCGCGGACCAGCCGGGCGGCGGTGAGGAAGTCGCCGTCCCAGCGGCGGTTCTGGAAGACGGTGAGCAGGGTGCCGCCGGACTCGGCGAGCGCGCAGAGCTCGGCCGCCTCGGCGGCGGTCCCGGCCAGCGGCTTGTCGACCACGGTGGGCAGCCCGGCGGCCAGGGCGGCGCGGGCGAGCGGGGCGTGGGTGCGGTTGGGGGAGGCGATGACGACCAGGTCGAGCGCCTCCGGGTCGGCGAGCAGCTGCTCGGGGGTGTCGACGGCGCGGGCGTCGGGGTGCTCGCGCCTCAGCTGCTCCCGGCGGTCCGGGTTGGCGGTGACCACCGCGTCCAGCCGGAGCCCGGGGGTGGTGGCGATGAGCGGGGCGTGGAAGGCGGAGCCGGCCAGGCCGTAGCCGATCAGACCGACGCGGAAGGGCGGGTGGGTGCCGGAGGGGGTGGCCGGGGTTCGGCGCGCGGAGGTCGTCATACGACCTACTCAACCACGGCGTGTCCGGTCGGCCCGGTTCCGGCGTCGGCTCGGCGGCCGGGACGCCCCCCGTCCCGGCCGGGCCGCGGCGTGACGGGGCGTACGAGGAGGCCGTGCCGCCGCCGCGGTGGGGGACGCGGCGGCGTGGCGCTCACGCTAGCCGGGTCGGGCCGTGCGCCGAAGGGGCATCGCTGCGGTTAGGGGCGCCTTAAGGAGTCCTTGAGGAGGGCATGCCGACGGGCGCGGGCCGTCCGGAGGGGGCGGTCCTTCGGGTACGGCGTCATCCGGGCCGGGCGGTGCAGTACGGTGCCCCGATGATGATCACCCCGCCGCCGGGCCCCTACCAGGCCTACCTGTTCGACTGCGACGGCACCGTCGCCGACTCGATGCCCCTGCACCACGAGGCGTGGAAGCAGGCGCTGGGCGAGTGGGGGTGCGAGTTCCCCGAGGACCTCTTCTACGCCTGGGGCGGCCGCCCCGTCGCGGACATCATCGCCTCGCTCAACGACCGGAACGGCCTCGCCATGCCCGTCGCGCGGGTCGCGCGCCGCCGGGAGGACCTCTTCCAGCGCATGCTCCCGCAACTGCGGGCCGTCCCGGAGACCCTGGAGCACATCGACGACGCCTACGGCCGCCTCCCCTTCGCGGTCGTCTCCGGCAGCACCCGCGAGTCGGTGACCGCTTCGCTGACCGCCGTCGGACTGCTCGACCGGTTCGACGTCCTGGTCTGCGCCGGCGACTACGTCCGGCCCAAGCCCGACCCCGACGGCTTCCTGCTGGCCGCCCGACTCCTCGGCGTCGCCCCCGAACACTGCCTCGTCTTCGAGGACACCGAGATGGGGATCCGGGCCGCGACCGCCGCCGGAATGAAGTCGGTCCGCATCCCGCAACGCCGGACGAAAGGAAATTGACGCCCCGTCAGTTCCTGCACGAAAGGCCTGAGGGGCCGGGGTCGGTCCCACCCGAACGCTAGCGGAAGCCCCGGGCCGAAGTCAGCCCACGGAGCTCCGCCGGGAGGGCCGTTCGCCGCGGCTGTCCCGCCGGCGGGACAGCGGGCGGGACGGCGGGCGGGAGGTCGGGCGGGACGGCCGGAGCAATTCCTTGCCGCGGTACGGGCGGTGGCTGACAGTATTCGTCGCCGAACGATCATCAGCCCGGACGAGAAAGGCCCGCCGATGGACCACCCGCCGATGGACCGCCCATGGATCCGCACCTTGTTCAGCGGGTTGCTGTCGGAGGAGACCGTCACCCTGATCAGCGACCGGTACGACGACTACCGGGACGCCCCGCTGACGCAGCTCGGACTCGAATCCATGGCCGTGATGGGGCTGGTGGTCAGGATGGAGACCGAGTTCGGCAAGGAGGTCGACTACGAGGCCTTCCGGCTGGACGACGTGTCGACGCTGGACAGGGTCAAGGAATTCCTGGGAGTTGACTGATCCGATGGACGCGCTGAGGAACACCATCAAGGCAGCCGTCGGACAGTCGGCGGTGCGTGAGACGCTCACCACGCAACTGCGCTTCTACTTCCCCCGGATCACCGCCGTCGAGTTCGGTGCGGACGAGCTGACGGTCGTCTCCGAGGAGGCCGTGCCGCAGGAGAAGCTGGAGCGCTCCGTCCGGCTGATCCTGGACCGCTTCCGGGCGATCCCGAGCGGCGTGCGGACCAGGACGCTGCTCGACTCCGGCGACCCGGCCTCCGTCGAGTCCTGGCTCGCCACCCGCCCCGCCCGGTTCCCCTCGGCGGTGCTGCGCGACGCGGCGGACGCCTTCGCCGGGGAGCTGCGCCGGGTGGCCCGGCGGACCGGGCGCCGGGCGGTCACCGGCCGTGCGGCGGAGCTGCGTTCGGGCGTCAACGTGTACGGGCACGAGAGCGCGGCGCTGCTGGCGGCGCTCGACCGCTTCGCCAACCGCTGCGTCGCCCGGGCGTACGACGCGGAGGAACTGCTGATCCCCTCGCTGATCCCGAGTTCGGTGGTGGACCGGTCGGGCTACTTCGAGACCGGCTGCCAGCACCTGAGCTTCGTCGCGCCGGTGAGCAACGACCCCGACCTGTTCGAGGAGTTCCTGCCGTTCTGGCGCGGATCGGCCCAGCAGGCCCAGCAGGCCGGGCAGGCCGAGCGCGGTGCGGACCGGCAGGTGCTCGACTACCTGAAGGCGCCGCGCGACCTCCTCAACCCCGCGGCCTGCCTGCACTGCTACCGGCTGCTGGAGGGCCAGGTCTTCGCCGAGGACGAGGCCCTGGTGATGACGGTGGGCGGCTCCGTCTTCCGCGACGAGTCCGGCAACCTGAACAACCAGGAGCGGCTGTACGAGTTCCGGATGCGCGAGGGCGTGGTGGTCGGCGGGGCCGGGCCGGTGGCCCGGATGCACGGCGAACTGCTCGACCTGATGGCGATGACCGGACTGCTGCTGGGCCTGGACTTCTCGCTGGAGACGGCCTCCGACATGTTCTTCAACGACGGCGCCGGCGCGCAGCTGTTCGCCCAGCTGGTCTCGGACAGCAAGATCGAGCTGGCCGTCCGCTCGCACACCCTCGGCCGCAAGGTCGCCAGCGCCTCGCTCAACAAGCACGGCAGCCACTTCTCCGACGCCTTCCGGATCCGCGACGAGCGCGGGCTGGCCGCCTCCACCCTGTGCATCGGCTTCGGCATCGACCGGCTGGCCTTCCTGCTCACCGAACACGGGGACGCGGACCTCGCCGCGCTCGCCGACCGCGTCGCCGCGAACGCCGAACGGCTGGCGGGGGAGCGGTCGTGAACCGGACCTTCGTCTGCGTGGAGACGACCGGCCACTTCACCCGGGCTCTGGAGCCGGTGGCCGCGGCCGAGGGCGACCGGCTGCTGTTCGTCTCCGCCCGGGCCGAGCCGCCGGCCGGCGTCCGCTCGCTGCGGATCGACGTGCGCGAGGACCCGCGGCGGGCGGCGGAGGCCGTTGCGGCGGCCTGCGCGGACGAGCCGGCCGTCGCCGCGTTCACCAACCAGGAGCCGTACGTCATCGCGACGGCGGCGCTCGCCGAGGCCCTCGGCGTGGGCCGGAACCCGCTCGCCTCGGCGAGCGCGGCCCGCGACAAGGCACGGATGAAGGAGGTCTGGCAGGCGGCCGGGGTGAGCACCCCGCGCGGCACCCACGCCACCTCGCGCGCCGGGCTGGACCTCGCGGGCGTCGTGTACCCCGCGATCGTCAAGCCGACCCACGGCTTCGCCAGCTGCGGCGTCCGGCGGGTCGAGTCCGAGGAAGAACTGCTGGAGCAGGTGCGCAAGATCGCCCTGCTCAACGCCACCACCATGGCGCAGGGGGGCGTCCCGGGCGGCGGCGGGTTCCTGGTCGAGCAGTGCCTCGAAGGGCGCGAGTTCTCCGTCGACTCCGTCTGGTGCGACGGCCGGCCCGCCGTGGACCTCCTGATGACCAACAGGTCCGACCTGGTCTCCTCCGGGCCGTACTTCCCGGACCGGCTGTACGTACTGGACCCGTCGCTGCCGCCGGAGGTCCGCCGGGCCGTCGTCGACCTGACGCACGACGCCGTCCGCGCCCTCGGCATCTCCCACGGCCCCACCCACACCGAGGTCCGGTTCCACGACGGGACGCCCTACGTGCTGGAGGCGGCGGCCCGGCCCGGGGCCGGCGGGGTCTTCTACGACCTCGCCCGGCACGCCCTCGGCGTCGACCCCATGCGGGCGATGTACCTCAGCCTGGTCTGCGAGGGCCGGGAGGAGTTCGACCGGCGCGCCGAGCCGGCCCTCCGGGAGGCGCAGGTCCCCCGGGACACCAGCTACTTCTGGTTCAACGTGCCCCACCGGGGTTCGGGGATCATCCGCGCCGTCGAGGGCCTCGACGAGGTGCGCGACCGTGCGGAGGTCCTCCTCTGCGTCTGCTTCAAGGAGCCGGGCCAGCGCCTCCACCCGGACGGCGACCTGATCTCCGACTACTTCTGCAACATCACGGGCCGCCACCGCGAGGTACCGGGCGGCCCGAGCCTGCCGGAGCTCCTGAAGAGCTTCGAGGAAACGATAGAGATCGTCTACTGAGCGGCCCGCCCCCTCTCCGCCCCGACCGATGCCGGGCGGACACGGACGGCGGAGAGCGCCCACCGGGCAGCTAGGAAACGGCATGGAATACCGTCAACTCGGCCGCAGCGGCCTGCACGTCAGCGAAATAGCCTACGGAAACTGGCTCACCCACGGGTCGCAGATCGAGGAGGACGGCGCGCGCAGGTGCATCTCCGCCGCCCTGGACGCGGGGATCACCACCTTCGACACCGCCGACGTCTACGCCCTCACCAAGGCCGAGGAGGTGCTGGGGAAGGCGCTCGCGGGAGTGCGGCGCGAGTCCGTCGAGATCTGCACCAAGGTCTACTGGCCCACCGGGCCGGGCGCCAACGACCGCGGGCTCTCCCGCAAGCACGTCATCGAATCGGCGAACGCCTCGCTGCGCCGCCTCGGCACCGACTACATCGACCTCTACCAGGCGCACCGCTACGACCACGCGGTCCCGCTGGCCGAGACGCTGCGCGCGTTCGACGACCTCGTGCGGCAGGGCAAGGTGCTGTACATCGGGGTGTCGGAGTGGCGGGCCGAGGAGATCGCCGAGGCCGTGCGGATCGCCGACGACCTCGGGCTGGACCGGATCGTCTCCAACCAGCCGCAGTACAACATGATCTGGCGGGTGATCGAGACCGAGGTCGTCCCGGTCAGCCGGGAGCACGGCGTCGGCCAGATGGTCTTCTCGCCGATCGCGCAGGGGGCGCTGACCGGCAAGTACCGGCCCGGGGCCGCCCCGCCGGCCGGGTCGCGGGCCACCGACGAGCACGGCGCCAACTTCATCAGGTACTTCCTGGCCGACGACATCCTCCGCAAGGTTCAGCTGCTCGAACCGGTCGCGCGGGACGCCGGCCTGACACCGGCCCAGCTCGCCGTGGCCTGGACGCTGCAGAACCCGGCGGTCTCCGCGGCCATCGTCGGGGCGTCGCGTCCCGACCAGGTCAGGGAGAACGCCGCCGCGTCCGGGGTCCGGCTGGACGAGGGGACGATGCGGCGGATCGACGAGATCCTGGCCGGCGAGATCATCACCGACCCGGCGTACACGCCCGCGTCCAGCACCTACAGCACGGTCGCGGCGCGGGCCGGCCTGGCCCGGCCGTACGACCAGTCCGCCGGCACCTACAGCACCGCGGTCACGGCCGGGGCGGCCGTCGACGGGGTGGCCGTCGGTGCGGGCGTCGGTGCGGCGGCCGGGGGTGGGGGCCGTGGCTGACCGGCCGAAGGGGCGGATCACCGCCGCGCTGCGCCACCGGGACTTCGCCCTGCTCTGGAGCGGGCAGCTGGTCTCCCTGGCCGGCGACGGGATCTTCACGGTGGCGCTTCCGCTGGAGGTGCTGCGCCGGACCGGCCGGGCCTTCGACCTCGGGATCGTCGTCACCGCGCGGACCGTACCGGCCGTCCTGCTGCTGCTGGCCGGCGGCGCGCTGGTCGACCGGCTCTCCCGCCGCCTGGTGATGCTGGTGTCCGACCTCTGCTGCGCACTCGCGGTCGGGCTGGTGGCGGTGCTGATGGCGACGGGGCGGGCCGGGCTCTGGGAACTCGCGGCGCTCTCCGCCGTGTTCGGCGTCGCCAGCGCCTTCTTCAAACCGGCCTCCTCCGCGGTCGTGCCCGAGGTGCTGCCGGCCGAGCTGCTGGTCTCGGCGGGCTCGCTCTCCTCGCTGAGCCACTCCGTGGCGAAGTACCTGCTCGGGCCGCTGGCGGGCGGTGTCCTGGTGGCCGCGATCGGGAACACCTGGGCGTTCGGCCTCAACGCGGTGAGCTTCGCCGCGAGCGCGGTCTGCCTCGCGCTGATGCGCCGGACGCCGCGCCCGGAGCCGTCCGGGGGAACGCTGCTGGACGGCATCCGGGAGGGGCTGCGGTACTGCCGGTCGGTGCCGTGGCTGTGGTGGAGCATGATCGCGGTCGGCATCGCCAACATCACCTGCTACGCGCCGATCACCGTGCTGCTGCCGGTGCTGGTGAAGGACGTGTTCCACGGGGGAGCCGTCGCCCTGGGGGCGCTGTTCGCGGCCGGGGGCGTGGGCGGCGCGCTGGCGGCCGCGTCGGCGGGCAGACGGCCCCCGAGACGGCGGATGACGGCGATCTGGGCGGCCTGGTCGGGGGTCGGCGCCGCGACGGTCGCGCTGGCGCTCGCGCCCTGGGTCTGGCTGTCCGCCGTCTTCACGGCAGCCGCCTGGTTCGGCATGAGCTACGGGAACATCCTCTGGTACTCGCTGATGCAGCGTGAGCTGCGGCCCGAGATGCTGGGGCGCGCCGCCTCGGTGGACTCGGCGCTCTCGCTGGCCCTGACCCCGCTCGGCACGCTCGTCGGCGGCGCGGCGGCCGGGCTGGTGGACGTCCGGCTGACCCTGGTGGTCGGCGGTCTGGCGACGGCCGGCACCGCCGCGGTGCTGCTGGTGCCGGGGGTCAGGGAGCCGGACCGCCCGGCCCACCCCACGGGTTCTCGAACGCTTGACCCCCCTGGGATTGTCCTGCCATGATCAAGATGTCATCAAGGTGAACAGAATTCAAACTTAAGATGAATCAGTGATTACGGGGGAAACTGTGATCATGATGCCCGTGGCGGCGCCGGGAAACTCCCAGAAACAACTGGTGGAGTTCGGGGCGGCGGCCGAGGCCGGTGCCATTTCTATTCCGCGGACCGGCCTCGACCTGCCGAACCGGTTGCCGTATGACAAATGGGTAATCATGGGGCGCATGCTTTCGACGGTCCACGCGTCGTCCGCATGGTGTCTCGGCGATTGGCTGGTGCACGGGGAGGCGGCCTACAGCGGCCGTTATCGCGAAGCCGTCGAGAATTGTTCGTTGAATTACCAGACCCTGCGGAACTACGCTTGGGTCGCCCGCAGGTTCCCGCTGTCCCGCCGGCGGGACACGCTCAGCTTCGGCCACCACGCGGAGGTCGGCTCGCTGTCCGAGCCGGAACAGGACTACTGGCTGCGCAAGGCGGAGGACCACGGCTGGTCGCGCAACCGCCTGCGCGCCGAGGTGCGGGCCAGCCTCCACGAGCGCGCGGCCGCGGACGCGCCCGCCGCCGAGGGGGAGGGCGAGGGCGCGAAGGCGGGGGCGGAGGCCGGCGAGAACGGGATCGACCTGCAGCTGGACCTCAATGCCGACCGCGTCAAGCTCTGGCGGGCCGCGGCCGAGCAGGCCAGCCTCAGCGTCTCCGATTGGGCCCTGCGCGCGCTCGACGAAGCCGCCCGCACGGTCTGAGCCGGCGGAACCCTCGCCCCTTCCCACCCTTTTGCCTGCTTTGTTCCTGCTTTCCGCGCAATGCGCGCACCCCTTTCCGAATCGCGCTCCCTCCGCCGTCGGCCGGTCCTCTTCCGCGCCGACCGCTCCAGCCCGCCCGATTCGCCCATTCGCCCATCCATCCGCCGACCGCGCAGTGAAGGAGTGACGGTGACCGAGACGAACGACGTCACGATGACAGCCCCGGAGCAGGCCCGCCGGGAGGTGCAGCTCGACCGGTCCCAGTACTACGTCTGCCACGAGCGGCACGTCTTCCACCGCTACTGCATCCTCCGGGACTCGCCCGCGTTCCCCCTGCTCTTCATGGACCGCTGCTACGACTGGCAGTTCGAGGTCACCGGGGACGTGCCGATCGTCAGCCGCTACAACGGCTTCATGGAGCTGGTCTGCCAGGACTCCTGGGCCGAGCGCGACGTCCCCCGCGAGCAGTTGGGCAAGGAGATCAGGGCCGCCGTCGAGGCCGGCTCCCACGTCGCCCTGCTGGTGTCCCTGGTCCACACCGACGGCACGCCGTACCTCACCGAGTGGCTCGTCGTGGACATCGACGCCGAGGACACCGTCTACTACACCAAGACCAGCCCGGACCCGAACTTCCGGGCCGACCGCAAGCCGGTCCCGTTCGCCGAGCTCGCCGAGAGCCTCGCGTACACCGAGGACGGCCTGGTCCCCGTCACCGAGATCCGGCCCTCGGCCGTCATCGACCGACTGGTCGGCCTGCCCCCGCTGGAGGCCTTCCGCGAGGTGTTCGCCCGCTTCGGCCTGCGCCTCTACGACGGGCGGCTCAGCCGCTACGTCACCCCGGTGGTCGTCGGCGTGGACGGGATCGACCGGCTCGTCGCCGACTGGGAGCGCCGGGCCGACGGGATCCTCGCCGAGGGCGCCGTCCTCTTCAGCGACCAGTCCCGGCTGAACAAGCACATCCAGAACCGGTTCCAGCCGGTCCAGCACTACCTGCACTACCTGCTCGGCGAGCCGGAGATCCGCGCGGCCCTCGGCGAGGAGCTCTGCGGCGAGGTCCGGGAGCAGATCGGCCTGATGGACGCCGCGCTCGCCGACATCCTGAAGTTCAGCAGCCTGCTGGTGCAAATGCCCGACCGGCGGAACTTCGACCTCTACCTCAAGTATCTGCGCCGACTGCGCGACACGGTCGCGGACTACCAGCAGACGAATGTCCGGATCCAGCTGACGCTGCTGAAGTAGTGGTGTCTTTTCTCGTGAAAGGATTTCCTCGTGGCTGCGCCTGGCGGCAAGGGAAACGCTGAATCCGCTGTCGGATCCGGCAGCGGTATCGACGGCGAATTCGATCTGACCGGCCTCACCCCGGAGGCGGTCCGCGGTCTGGACCCGGAGGGGTGCGAGCGGCTCGCCGCGCGGATCCGGAGCTTCCTGATCACCGAGGTCAACCGGACCGGCGGCCATCTCGGGGGCAACCTCGGCGTGGTCGAACTGACCATCGCCCTGCACCGGGTGTTCCGCTCCCCGGACGACCCGATCATCTTCGACATCGGCCACCAGGCCTACACCCACAAGATCCTGACGGGCCGTGCCGCCGGCTTCGCCGAGTTCCGGCAGCGGACCGGCATGTCCGGATTCCCGTCCCGCGAGGAGTCCCCGCACGACACGATGGAGAACAGCCACTCCTCCACCGGACCGGCCTGGGGCCTCGGCATCACCCTGGCCCGCGGCAGCAGGTCGGTGGTCGTGATCGGCGACGGCGCGCTGACCGGCGGCGTCGCCTACGAGGCCATCAACGCCATCGGCGTGCGGCGGCAGCCCGTGGTCATCGTCTACAACGACAACGGCCGCTCCTACGCGCGGACCATGAGCCGCCTGACCGCCGGCGAGCCGTGCGACACCGGGACGGGCGGCGGTCCGCAGGACCAGGGCAACGTCGAACTCTTCTTCACCGCCCTCGGGTTCAGCTACATCGGCGCGGTCGACGGCCACGACTTCGGCAAGCTGGAGGCGGCGCTCGCCGACGCGGCGGGGACCGGCGGACCGGTCGTGGTGCACGTGCGGACCCAGAAGGGGCGCGGCTGGTCCGAGGCCGAGGGCGACGAGATCATGCGCCTGCACCAGGTCGCCGGGACCGGCAGTGCCGCACCCGTGGCGGTGGCCGCACCGGTGGCCGCGCGGGCGGCCGCGGACCTCGCCCGGCTGCCGCTCGGCGACCGGTCCTGGGGCGACGTGCTCGGCGGCACCCTGTGCGAACTCGCCGAGCAGGACCCCCGGGTCCATGTGATCACCGCGGCGATGCCCGACAGCCTGGGCCTGCTGGAGTTCCAGCGCCGCTTCCCCGAGCGCTACCACGACGTGGGGATCTGCGAGCAGTTGGCGGTCGGCCTCGCGGCCGGACTGGCCAGCCAGGGCTGCCGGCCCGTCTTCCCGGTCTTCGCCACCTTCCTCACCCGCGCCCTCGACCAGGTCGTGAACGACGTCGCGCTGCACGGGCTCCCGGTCACCTTCGTGGTCGACCGGGGCGGCGTCACCGGCGGCGACGGCGCCTCGTCGCACGGCATCTACGACGTCGGGCTGCTGCGCACCGTCCCCGACCTGGAGATCTACGCGCCCACCAGCGGCGCCCAGTTGACCGACCTGCTGCGCTCGGCGGTGAGCCGGGACGGCGGCCCGACGGTGGTCCGCTACGCGAAGTGGAAGCCGCTCCGCGACGAGCCCGAAGGCGCCCGCACCAGCGCCCTGCTGCGGCGGCGCGGCAGTGACCTCTGCCTGCTGGCCCACGGCGCCATGGTGCAGACCGCGATGTCCGCGGCGGACGTGCTGGAGCGCGAGCACGGCGTCTCGTCCACGGTGTGGGAGGTCGTCCGGCTGCGGCCGGCGGTCGCCGAGGTGTTCGCCGACGCGGTGGGGCACCGGGCGGTCGTCACCGTCGAGGACCTGGTGGCGGGTTCCGGCCTCTACGCCGACCTGCTCGCGCACCTCGCGGACGCCCGGAACCTCGGTGGCGGGCGGCCCGCCACCGCCGAGATCGCGCTGCCGTCCGCCTTCCTGCCCCTGGGGCCGCGCGACGAGGTGCTCGCCGAGTTCGGGGTGAGCACCGACGCGGTGGTCGCGCGGGCCGAGGGGCTGCTCGGGCTCACGGCCCTGGCCGGCGCCGCACCGGCGACGGGCTGACCCGCGCCCCCGCCCTGTCCTACCCCCCCGACGAGAAAGTCAGCGAAGTGAAGGTTGCGCGCTTTTACGCCCCCGAGAAGATCGTGATCGAGGACTCGCCCGAGCCCGCGCCCGGCCCGGGCGAGGTGAAGCTGAGGGTCCGCAACTGCTCGCTGTGCGGCACCGATCTGAAGATCTACCGGCACGGCAACCACCGGATCGACCCGCCCCGGGTGATCGGCCACGAGATCGCCGGCGAGGTGGTGGAACTGGGCCGCGGCGTCGAGGGCTGGGCCGTCGGAGACCGGGTGCAGGTGATCGGCGCCATCCCGTGCGGGACCTGCCACGAGTGCCGGCGCGGGCGGATGACGGTCTGCCCGAACTTCGAGGCGATGGGCTACCACTACGACGGCGGGTTCGCCGAGTACATGGTCGTCCCGCAGAAGGTCCTCGCCGTCGGCGGGCTGCACCGGATCCCGGACGGCGTGGGCTTCGCCGAGGCGTCCGTGGCGGAGCCGCTCGCGTGCGTGCTGAACGGCCAGGAGCTGATCGGCGTCGGGGCCGGGGACGACGTGGTGGTCGTGGGCTCGGGGCCGATCGGCTGCCTGCACGCCCGGCTGGCCCGCGCG
Organism: Kitasatospora sp. NPDC057500; assembly: GCF_042802195.1. Taxonomy (NCBI): domain Bacteria; kingdom Bacillati; phylum Actinomycetota; class Actinomycetes; order Kitasatosporales; family Streptomycetaceae; genus Kitasatospora; species Kitasatospora sp. NPDC057500. The sequence goes on from NZ_JBHVER010000149.1 coordinate 18,945, forward strand.
CGGGGCGCCGCCAGGGTGTTCCTGGTCGAGCTCAACCGCGACCGGCTGGCCCGGGCGGCCGAACTGGTCGAGCCGGACGGCGTGGTCTGCGCCGCGGAGGCCGACGTCACCGAGGAGGTCTTCCGGCTCACCGGCGGGCTGGGCGCCGACGTCGTGATCACGGCCTCGGCCTCCGTCCCGGCCCAGGAGGAGGCCGTCCGGTACGCGGCGCGGCGCGGCAGGATCAGCCTCTTCGGCGGGCTGGCCCAGGGCGCTCCGATGACCGCCGTCGACGCCAACCTCGTGCACTACCGCGAGCTCATGGTCATGGGTGCCAACTCCTCCAGCCCGGCCCAGAACGCCCGGGCGCTGGAGCTGATCGCCGCGGGCACCGTCCCCGTGGCCGACCTGATCACCCACACGTTCCCGCTGGACCGCTTCGCCGACGCACTGGAGATCCTGGAGCGCGGGGCGGCGCTCAAGGTGACGATCGCCCCCTGACGGGCCGGTCGTACGGGTTCCGGCCGGGGGCGCGGGTGCCCCCGGCCGGATTTCTGGCATGTCGTGGCCATTGCGGACATGATGACCGTCGGGCCCGGTCCGGGGCCGGAGGGGGAAGTGGAGTCGGAATGCTGTGGAACCGGATCCAGATAGCGTTCGCCGTCACCGTGCGATCGGTGCTGACGGTGCTGCTGTCGGCGGTGGACCTGCTGATCGCCAGTGTGCGGGGCGTGCGGCGCAGGACCCGGCCGGCGGTCCGGCGTTGAGCGCACGGTGATCGTTCGGTCGTGCACGGTGAGCGCCTGGTGGCGGCCCTGCGGGCGGCCCTGCCGCGCCGCCGGGCACAGGGAGGGTGGCCGCAGGCCGTCGCCGCGGGCGACTGGCTAGGCTGGTGCGCGTTGGGGCAGCCAGTGGCGCCCGGCCCGGCCGAGGGTGTCCGGTCCGGAGCGATGTGCGAGATCGTTCAGTACCGTTGCAAGACCGAGGAGACACCGACGTGGCAGAGCGCAAGCCCATTGAGTCGTGGCTGACCGACATGGACGGGGTCCTCATCCACGAGGGCACCCCCATCCCCGGCGCCGAGGAGTTCCTCCGCCGGCTGCGTGAGTCCGGCAAGCCGTTCCTGGTCCTCACCAACAACTCCATCTACACCCCGCGCGACCTCAGCGCCCGCCTGGCCGGCATGGGCCTGGAGGTGCCGGAGGAGTGCATCTGGACCTCGGCCCTGGCCACCGCCAAGTTCCTCAAGGGCCAGCGCCCCGGCGGCACCGCCTACGTGATCGGCGAGGCGGGTCTCACCACCGCGCTCTACCAGGCCGGCTACGTGCTGACCGACAACAACCCGGACTACGTCGTCCTCGGTGAGACCAGGACCTACAGCTTCGAGGCCCTCACCAAGGCGATCCGCCTGATCAACCAGGGCGCCCGCTTCATCTGCACCAACCCGGACGAGACCGGCCCGTCCACCGAGGGCGTGCTGCCGGCCACCGGTTCCGTCGCGGCGCTGATCACCAAGGCGACCGGCGTCGAGCCGTACTTCGTCGGCAAGCCCAACCCGCTGATGATGCGCGAGGCGCTCAACACGGCCGGCGCCCACTCGGAGACCGCCGTCATGATCGGCGACCGGATGGACACCGACATCGTGGCCGGCATGGAGGCCGGCATGGAGACCATACTGGTGCTCACCGGCCTCACCGCCGCCGCCGACGTGGAGCGCTTCCCGTACCGGCCGACCCGCGTGGTCAAGTCGATCGCGGACCTGGTCGAGCTGGTCTAGCCTCCGCACTGCTGTTGACGGGTCCCGCTCCCGGC
>NZ_JBHVER010000150.1:0-20514 GCF_042802195.1 Kitasatospora sp. NPDC057500
CGTCGTCGTCGAGGAGCTCGCCCAAGTGCTGGTCGCGGCCTGCACCGGCTCGCAGGTCATGTCCCACCTGCGCACCGGGCGGGCCGACCTGCCGGAGCGGATCGTCCGGCTCTGGTGGTTCCTGCTGCCCGGCATCGCGCCCGCGCCGGTGGCCGGCGAACTGCGCGCGTTCGTCCGCAAGTACGGGAAGGGGTAGGGGCGGGACGGCCTCAGGCCGGCACCGGCGCCTCCCGCCGGGCCGCCTCGACGATCCCCGCCAGCGCAGCGCGGCTCGCCCCGAGCGACAGCATCTGCCGGTCGAGCAGGTCGAGCCGCTGCTCCAGCACCTCCAGCATGCAGGGGGCCACCGCACCGTCGCCGTCCACGCAGGGCAGCACGTCCCGGATGGCGCCGGTGGAGAGCCCCGCCCCCAGCAGGGCCCGGATGTTGCGGACCACCGTCGGCGCGTCCTCGCCGTACCGGCGGTGCCCGCCCTCCGGGCGGTGCGCCTCCAGCAGGCCCTGCTCCTCGTAGTACCGCAGCAGCCGGACGCTGACCCCGGTCCTCGCCGCCAGCTCACCGATCCGCATGTGACGCCCCTCACATCCCCTTGAATCTCACACGGATGAGAGATTGTAGCGTGACGGGCATGACGAACACCGAGACCCAAATCGTCCGCACTGACCGTCAGACCTTCGCGATCGGAGGCGACTTGACGATCCGCCGGATCGGCTACGGCACCATGCGCCTGGCCGACACCCCGGACATCAAGCCCTCCGACGCCGTCATCTGGCACGCTCCCACCCCGCGCTCCGCCGCCCTGGACGTGCTGCGCGCCGCCGTCGGGAACGGCGTCCAGCTCATCGACACCGCCGACTCCTACGCCCTCGGCGGCGGCGAGGAACTGATCGCCGAGGCGCTGCACCCGTACGCCGAGGACGTGGTGGTCGCCACCAAGGTCGGCATGACCCGCCCGGGCCCGACCGAGTGGGTCCCGCTCGGCCACCCCGCCTACCTCCGCCAGCAGGCCGAGCTGAGCCTGCGCCGGCTGCGGGTCGAGCGGATCGACCTGCTCCAGCTGCACCGGATCGACCCCGGGGTGCCGCTGGCCGACCAGATCGGCGCGCTCAGGCAGTTGCAGGACGAGGGCAAGGTCCGGCACATCGGCCTCTCGGAGGTCACCGTCGAGGAGCTGGAGCAGGCCCTGGAGATCGCCCCGATCGCCACCGTGCAGAACTGGTACAACCTGGCCGCCCGCCGGCACGACGCGGTGGTGGACTTCACCGCCGAGCGCGGCATCGCGTTCATGCCGTTCTTCCCGATCGCCGTCGGCGGCCACGCGGGCGCGGACGGCCCGGTCACCGAGGTCGCCCGCGAGGTCGGCGCCACCCCGGCGCAGACCGCGCTCGCCTGGCTGCTGCACCGCTCGCCCAACATCCTGCCGATCCCGGGCACCACGTCCGAGAAGCACCTGGTGGAGAACCTGGGCGCACTGGCCGTCGAACTGACCGACGAGCAGTACGCGCGCCTGGACGGCATCGCCACCGCCGAGGCCGCGAAGGCCGCCGAGGCCGCGGCGGCGGGCGAATGACGCGGCCGGTCGCCGGAGGCGTCTCCTGCTCCGCGGCCCACGGCCGATCGACGCCCGGCCCGGACCGCGGCCGGTCGCCCACGGGAGGGGCGGGTCCTCGGGAGGCAGGCTGCGCGTGCGGGGCGACTGGATCAGTTGCGAAGTGCCGTCCGGGGACGGCCGGGGCGGATGCGCAGCGCCGGGTGTGGGCACCCGGCATGGCGGCGGCCGGGGACGGCCTGTGCTCGCCGACCGGCCACCTGCTGCCGCGGGAACCGGCCTGGACCGCGCTGCCGGTCAGGCGGTCGCAAGGGCCTCGTTGATCCTGCGGGTCATCTCCGCCATGGCGGGGGTGGGCTCGCCCTTGCGGGACCGGGTGGCGGTGGCGAGGGCGATGTCGACGATGCCGCGGAAGTTGGCGGCCTCGGCCGGGTCCTGGGCGTCGAGCAGGGTCGCGGCGGCCGTCAGGGCCGGCAGGACGTGGTCGGCGAGTTCGGCGACGGTCCTGCCGTCGAGGCCGTTCACGGCGGACTTCTCGGCGAGCACGTGCCCGACCGGGCCGGTCGCGGTGGCGAGGGCGATGGAGCCGTCGGTGGCGATCCGGTGCGGCGAGCCGGCGGCGTCGGCGGCGGCCAGCAGCGAGACGGCGCCGTAGGCGGCGGTGCGCAGGGTGGACTTGTCCTGGTCGGTCAGGGTGAGAGCCATGGTGGTGTGATCCTTCGGTGTCGTGGGGTGGTTCAGGCGTCGACGGACTGGTGGACGGTGGTCCAGAAGTCGTGGATGAGCCGGGCCGCGTTCGGGACGGTCATCCCGACCTGGGTGAGCAGGATGCCGGTGATCCCGTTCTCCGGGTCGGCGTAGGTCGAGGTGCCGCTGCCGCCGTCCCAGCCGAACTGGCCGATGGGCGCGTAGTCACCGCGGTAGGTGCGCACGGCCATCCCGAGGCCCCAACCGCCGTGCTGCCCCTGGCCGTACGAGAGGTGGACGTTGTCGCGGGCCAGGGTCTCGCGGGCGGCGGTCTGCTCGGCCGTGAGGCGGTTGGTGGTCATCAGCTCGACGACCGGGCGGGACAGGATGCGCGCGTCGCCGTGCTTCCCGTGGTTCAGCAGCATCCGGAAGTAGGCGTGGAAGTCGTCGGCGGTGGAGACCAGCCCGCCGCCACCGCCGGGGAACGCCGGGGGCCTGCTCCAACGCCCGTCCGCCGGCGCGTCCCAGATGTGGAACTCCCCGGTCTGCGGGTCGGGGGCGTAGAGGGGCGGCAGCCGGTCGAGCTTGTCGGCGGGCACGTGGAAGCCGGTGTCCTGCATGCCCAGCGGGCCGAAGACGCGCTCGCGGAGGAAGTCCTCGAACGGCTGCCCCGTGACCCGGGCGACGAGCACGCCCAGCACGTCGCTGGCGATCTGGTACTGCCAGCGCTCGCCGGGGTGGTTCATCAGCGGGAGCGTGCCGAGGCGGCGGATCCACTCGTCGGGCTCGGGCATCGGCTGCGGGAGGTCGGGGGTGAGGCCGTTCTCGATGACCGCGGTCATGATCGGGGTGCCGAGCGCCGTGATGTCCATGCCGATGCCGAGGGTGGACGTCAGCACGTCCCGGACGGTGATCGGCCGGCGGGCCGGGACGGTGTCGTCGAGCGGGCCGTCGATCCGCTTCAGCACCTGGCGGTCGGCGAGTTCGGGCAGCCAGGTCTCGACGAGGTCGTCCAGCCGGATCCGGCACTCGTCGAGCAGGATCGCGGCTGCGGCCATGGTGACCGGCTTGGAGGTCGAGGCCATCCGGAAGAGGGTGTCGCGCGCCATCGGCGCACCGCCGTCGCGGCTCATGGTGCCGACCGCCTCGACGTGGGTCTCGTTGCCGTCGCCGACGAGGGCGACGACGCCGGGGATCCCGCCGGACTCGACGTGCCGCTCCAGGACGGTGCGCAGCTTGCGCAGGCTGTTCTTGTCCATCATGAGTCTCCCCACTCAGTGCTGTTCGAGAACCTCTGAACAATGACGAAGGTACATTGCGTTTAGATATTCGTCAACGTGCAATGCGCGGTAGCCACAAGGCATGTTCGGCCACTATTGCAATGAGCGTGAGCGTGAATGCAATGGAGGGCAAGGCTGTCTTTGCAATGAGTTCCGAGTGAATGCATACTTCGCAGCACGTGGTCGACAGACGGAGGACGAGGACCGATGCCCGGAGGCAGACTCACCAGCGAGGACCGTCAGCGCATCGCCGCGGGCCTGGCCGAAGGACTGGGGTACGCCGAACTCGGGCGGCGCCTGGGGCGGCCGGCCTCGACGATCATGCGCGAGGTCACCCGCAACGGCGGCCCGGAGGGCTACCGGGCGGAGCGGGCGGAGGAGGACACCGCGACGCGGGCCCGGCGGGCGAAGAAGGCCCGGCCGGCGGCGCCGGCGGTACCGGACAGCGGGTACGGGCGGGACCCGGAGGCGGTGCAGGGGTTCCTGGAGACCTTCACCACGATGCTCGCGCAGTCGGGTCTCCCGAAGATGGAGGCGAGGGTGCTGGCCGCCGTCTTCACGACCGACGCCGGCACCCTCACCGCCGCCGACCTGGTCCAGCGGCTTCGCGTGAGCGCCGCGTCCGTGTCACATGCGGTGGGATTCCTCGAACAGCAGGGACTGGTCAGGCGGGAGCGCGTTCCCGGCGAGCGCCGCGAGCGCTATGTGACCGATGACGAGATCTGGCTCCGGTCGATCCTCGGGGCGGTCGAGATGAACGAGGCCCTGGCGGGGATGGCGCGCCGGGGAGCCGACGTCCTCGGTACGGAGACGCCTGCGGGCGCTCGGTTCGCTTCGTCGGCAGAGCTGTTCGCCATCATCAGCGAGTCCATGCGGGAGCTGCTGGAGCGATGCCACCGGCATCTGGCGGCCGCGCAGGACGCCGAGCGGGAGAACTGATCCGATGACTGGAGTGGGAAGTCGGACTGGCCGACTTCCCACTCCGCGACCGTCCGAGACCGTCCGAGACCGTTCGCGACGGGAGTCCAGCGAGCTCCCCCACCGACCTTCCCGTGCTCAGAACAGCGCCGCCAGCTCCGTGCGCGAGGCGATCCCCAGCTTCGGATAGGCCTTGTAGAGGTGGTGCCCCACCGTCCTCGGGCTCAGGAACAACTGCGCCGCGATGTCCCGGTTGGTCAGCCCCCGGGCCGCCAGCCGCGCGATCTGGAACTCCTGCGGTGTGAGCACCGTGAGCGCTCCTGCCGGCGCCACCGGCGCGGCGGCGCCGGTGGCCGTCAGCTCCCCCCGGGCCCGGTCGGCCCACGGCACGGCACCCAGCCGCTCGAACGTCTCCAACGCCGCGCCCAGGTGCGGCCTGGCGTCCGTCCGCCGGCGCTCCCGTCGCAGCCACTCCCCGTACAGCAGCGCCGTCCGCGCCTGTTCGAACGGGCGGTGCGTGCCCTCGTGCAGCTCAAGCGCCGCCAGGTACGCCGACTCGGCCGACCCGTCCGGCCCCAACAGCGCCTGGCAGCGCAGCCGCAGCGCCTCCGCCCACCCCGTCCCGGCCGCGTCCGCCCAGCGGGCGAAGCGCTCGTACGGCTCGGCCGCCCGCTGCGGCTCGCCCAGCCGGACGGCCGCCTCGACGAGGTCGGGCACCGCCCGGGTCACGCCGATGTGGTGCCGGTACGGCCCGGTGGTGAGCGCGGACAACCGGTCCGCAGCAGCAGCGGCGCGGCCCTGTCCGAGGTCCAGCAGCGCGAGTGCCCAGTGCGCCCACGCCTCACCGGCGGCGGGTGCGGCAGAGCCGGAGACGAGAGCGGCGGAGGCCAGCTCGGTGCACCGCTCGCCGTCCCCGCCGAGGGCGGCCAAGCAGGCCAGCACGGCGGCGAGTTGGCTGGTCCACTGGTGCTGCCCGGTGTCCCGGGCCAGCGCGAGTCCCTCCGCCGCCGTCACCTCGGCGTCGCGGTGCCGGCCGTGGAACAACTCGGCCTCGGCGAGGAAGAACTGAAGCGTGGGCAGCACCCCGACCGTCCCCTTGGCCCGGGCCTCGGCAACGAGTTCCACCGACAGCTCCAGCGTCTCGTGGTCGCGCCCGAGGACGAGTGCCGCGCCGCACAGCTGCACCAGGTCGACCGGGCTCTCCGCGCCCGCCCTGCGCGCCGCCTCCACCGTGGCGCGCAGCTCGGGCAGGGCCCCGGCCGGACGCCCGAGGGCCGGAAGTACGGCGGCCGGCAGATGCCGGGCCAGCGGGGCGAGCGGTTCCTCCGGACCGAGCGGGAGGGCCGCCAGCCGGTCGAGCACGACGGCCACCGGTTCCTCGCCGACGTACCAGGCCGCGTGGAAGGCCTGGATCAGCATCCGGGCGGCGTGCGCGGGCTCGATGTCGGTCGCGGCGGCGTCCAGAAGCAGCCGGTACGCGGCCGGGTAGGCGCCGCGCCAGAAGTGGGCGACCGCCCGGACCTGGTCGAGCAGGGCGTGCGCGAAGACACTGTCGGTGCGCGCCCCGGCCCGGTCGGCGAGCGCCTCGGCCTGCGTCAACTTTCCTTCCTCGGTGGCCGCTTCGGCGGCGAGCACCAGGCGGCGGGTGGCGCCGTCGCGGTCCGGGGTGAGCCCGGCGGCGCGCTCGTACGCGGCCGCCGCACCGCCGTGGGCGCCGCGCGCCTCGGCCCGCTGGGCGGTCCGCTCCAGCGCGTCGGCGAGGTCTGCGTCGGGCGCGGTGGCGGCCAGCGCGAGGTGCCAGGTGCGCCGGTCGCCGTCGTCCAGGGCCTCGCCGATCGCCCGGTGGACGTGCAACCGCTGTTGCAGCGGCGCCCGCTGGAGGACGGCGGTGCGCAGCAGCGGGTGCCGGAAGAGCAGCCGGCGGTCCGCGCCGACGGTGACCAGCCCGGCCCGTTCGGCGGGCGCCAGCGCTTCGGCGCCCGCCCCGAGAACGGCGGCCGCCGCGAGGACGACGTCCAGCTCACCGTTCTCCTCGGCGGCAGCCGCCAGCAGCAGCGTCTGGGTGTCCGGCGGCAGGCCGGTGACCTGGCCGTGGAAGGCGATCCGCAGGCGGCTGGTGAGGGGGAGCCCGCCCGGTCCGAAGTCCTCACCCGTCAAGGGAAGTTCGACCAGCGCCAGCGGGTTTCCGGCCGCCTCGGCGAGCAGGCGCCGCCGGGCCGGTTCGGCGAGCGGCCCGCCCGCGCGGTCGGCGAGCAGGCGCACGGCGTCCGGCTCGCCGAGCCCGGTCAGCCGCAGCTCGGGCAGCCCGGCGAGCGACAACGCCTCGCCGCCGTCGTCCCGGGCGGCGAGCAGCAGGGCGACGCCCTCCGCCTGGAGCCGGCGGGCGGCGATCAGCAGCGCGTCCAGCGAGGAGCGGTCCAGCCACTGCGCGTCGTCGACGACGCACAACAGCGGCTGCTCGGAGGCGAGTTCGGCGAGCAGGCCGAGCGTGGCCAGCCCGGCGAGCAGCCGGTCGGCGCCGCCCGCCGCCTCCCCGAGGCCGAACGCGCCCTCCAGCGAACGCCGTTGCGGCCCCGGCAGCGCGTCCAGCCGGTCGAACCCGGGCGCCAGCAGCAGGCTCAGGCCCGCGAAGGGGAGCTCGGCCTCGTACTCGACCCCGGTCGCCCGGATCACCCGGACGCCGCTCCCGGCCGCCGCGACCGCGTACTCCAGCAGCGCCGTCTTGCCGATCCCCGGCTCCCCGCGCAGCACCAGCACCCCGCTGCGACCGTCCCGCGCCCCGTCGAGCAGCGCGTCCACGGCGGCCCGCTCCCGTTCCCGCCCGTACAGCACCCCCGGCCCCCTCCTCCCGTCGCTCCGACCCTACTGGCGGCGACGTACGTACGCCCTACCCATCCACGACGGATTCGCCCGCCGGCCGCCGTCCGTACCTTTTCGACCAGCGGGAACGGCCCGCCAACAGCCCAACCGGACAGGGGAGAAGACCATGACCGCCACCCGGCCGACCGACCTCCAGCCGACCGACCTGCAGCAGCTCGCCGCCCGCTACCTCGCCGCCTGGAACGAGACCGACCCGGCCGCCCGCCGCAGGCTGGTCGACGAGGCCTGGGCCGAGGACGGCACCTACACCGACCCGCTGGCCGCCGTCACCGGCCGCGAGGGTGTCGACGCGCTGATCGGCGCCGCCCAGGCGCAGTTCCCCGGGCTGGTGTTCACCCTCGGCCCGGTCGACGCCCACCACGGCATCGCACGTTTCACGTGGAACCTCGGCCCGGCCGGTGAGGTGCCGCTGGTCATCGGCTTCGACGTGCTGGTCGCGGACGCCGAGGGCCGGATCGCCTCGGTGTACGGCTTCCTCGACCGCGTCCCGGGCGCCTGAGCCGACACCCCCCGCTCGACCACCGGGGCGGGCTTCCCGAGCGCCCGCCCCGGTTCAACAGACCCCAGGAGATGAAGAGTTGTCCGGCACGATCACCGCCCGCCCGGCCGCCTCGACCACCGCACCCGCCCCGCGCGGCCTGCTGCCGGTCCTGCTGACCGCGACCTTCATGACCGCCCTCGACATCTTCGTCGTCAACGTCGCCGTCCCCTCCCTCCAGACCGACCTGGCAGCCGGACCGGCCGCCGTCCAGTGGGTGGTCGCCGGCTTCAACCTCGCCCTCGCCACCGGGCTGATCACCGCCGGCCGGCTCGGGGACCGCTACGGCAGGCGCCGCGTCTTCGGGCTCGGCCTGGCCCTGTTCACCCTCGCCTCGACGGCCTGCGGCCTGGCCCCGACCGCGGGCGCGCTGGTCGCCGCCCGGATCGCCCAGGGCCTGGCGGCGGCGCTGATGGGCCCGCAGGTGCTGGCGATCCTGCGGACCGCGTACAGCGGCCCCCCGCAGGCCCGGGCGTTCTCGATGTACGGGCTGACCATGGGCCTCGGCGCCGTCCTCGGACAGCTGATCGGCGGGGTCCTGATCCGTGCCGACCTGTTCGGCCTGGACTGGCGTGCCTGCTTCCTGCTCAACCTGCCGGTCGGCGTGGCCGCCCTGGCGCTGGTGCGGCGCTGCCTGCCCGAGTCACGCGCCCCGCACCGGCCCGGCCTGGACCCGGTGGGCGTCGCGCTGGTCACCGTCGCGCTGACCGGCCTGGTGCTGCCGCTGATCCAGGGCCCCGACGCCGACTGGCCGCCGTGGACCCGGATCTGCCCGGGCGCCTCGGCCGCGCTGCTCGCGCTGTTCGCCGTCCACCAGCACCGCGGCGGCCGGGCGGGCGGCTCACCACTGGTCGACACCCGGCTGTTCGCCTACCGCGCCTTCACCACCGGCCTCCTCGCCCAGCTGGCCTTCTGGCTCGGCCAGGCGTCGTTCTTCCTGGTGCTCGCCCTCTACCTGCAACCCGGCCGCGGCCTGGACGCGCTCGGCGCGGGCCTGGTCTTCACCCCGATCGGCGTCGGCTACCTGGTGACCTCCAATGCCGCGCACCGGGTCGTCGCGCGGCTGGGCCGGCAGGCGATCGCGCTCGGCGGGCTGCTGATGGCCGCCGGACTGGGCCTGCTGTGGCTCGCAGTGACCGCTGCCGGCTCCTCCGGCAGCGTCTGGTGGCTGGCGCCGGGCCTGTTCGTCGACGGGCTCGGGATGGGCCTGGTGGTCGCCCCGGTGACGTCGGTGGTGCTGGCGGGCGTCGAACCGCGGCGGGCCGGCGCGGCGGCGGGCCTGCTCTCCACCGTCCAGCAGGTGGCCGGGGCGCTCGGGGTCGCGCTGATCGGCATCCTGTACTACGCCGCCGACGACGCGGCCGGCGCCTTCGGGCACAGCCTCGCGGCACTGGCGGTGCTGGAGCTGCTGATGGTGGCCCTGGTGCAGCTGTTGCCCCGCCGGACGGGGTGAGCCCGCGCGGCGGCGCCGCGGGGGAGGGCCGCGTGACGGTCGTCCCCCGCTTCGCTTCCGCCCTCCCGTTCCGTTTCCTCCCCCCGATCGGGTTGGATGGGTGGATGAGCGAGGAGAAGAGCGCCGTACCGGCGTGGGAGCAGCGGTTCAGGGCGGCACGGGTCTCCCTGCCGGACTGGGCCGAGGACGCCCCCGACCGGGCGCTGTACGTGTCCAACGCCAGCGGCACCTACGAGGTCTACGCCTGGGACCGCGCCACCGACACCCACCGGCAGGTCACCGACCGCCCCAACGGCACCACCGACGCCGAGCTGTCCCCCGACGGCGAGTGGATCTGGTGGTTCGACGACAGCGACGGAGACGAGTTCGGCATCTGGCGCCGCCAGCCCTTCGCCGGCCGCCCCGGGGGCACCGGGGGCACCGACGAGGAGGCCGTCCCCGGCCTCGCCCCGTCCTACGAAGCGGGCCTCGCCCTCGGCCGGGACGGCACCGTGGTGGTCGGCCGGTCCACCGACGACGGCGGCACCACCCTGCACCTGCGCCGCGCCGGAGCGGCCGAGGCCGTCGAGATCTACCGGCACGCCGAGTACGGCGGCGTCGGCGACCTCAGCCGCGACGCCACCCTGCTGGCCATCGACCACACCGAGCACGGCGACGCCATGCACGGCGCGATCCGTGTGGTTCGGCTGCCCGCCGAGGGGGACGCCGTCTCCACGGTGGCGGAGCTGGACGAGGTCACCGGCCGCGACGAGCCGCGCGGGGTGGCCTGCCTGGGCTTCGCGCCGCTCGACGGCGACACCCGGCTGCTGGTCGCCCACCAGCGCACCGGCCGCTGGGAGCCGATGATCTGGGACGTCGCGACCGGCGTCGAGACGGCGCTGGTGCTCCGCGACGAGCAGGGCCGCGAGCTGCCCGGCGACCTCTCCGCCCAGTGGCGGCCGGACGCCCGGTCGCTGCTGATCGAGCACGAGTACGAGGCGCGCAGCGAGCTGTTCTCGTTCTCCCTGGACGAGGGCGTGCTCACCCGCCTGGACACCCCGCGCGGCACCGTCGGCGGCGCCACCCCGCGGCCGGACGGCACCGTGGAGTTCCTCTGGTCCTCCGCCGCCGAGCCGTCCGCGGTGCGCTCCACCGCCGGCGCCGTGGTGCTGCGGGCGCCCGGCGCCGTCCCGCCCGGCTCGGTGCCGGTCGAGGACGTGTGGGTGGACGGGCCCGGCGGGCGGGTGCACGCGCTCGTCCAGCGGCCGGCCGGGTCCGGCGAGGGGCCGATCCCGACCGTCTTCGAGGTCCACGGCGGCCCGACCCACCACGACAGCGACTCCTTCGCCGCCGGGCCGGCCGCCTGGCTGGACCACGGCTTCGCGGTGGTCCGGGTCAACTACCGCGGCTCCACCGGCTACGGCCAGGCCTGGACGGACGCGCTGCGCGAGCGGGTCGGGCTGATCGAGCTGGAGGACATCGCCGCCGTGCGGGAGTGGGCGGTGGCGAGCGGGCTGGCCGACCCGGAGCGGCTGGTGCTGTCCGGCGGCTCCTGGGGCGGCTACCTCACGCTGCTCGGGCTCGGGACGCAGCCGGAGCTGTGGAGCCTCGGCGTCGCCGCCGTGCCGGTCGCGGACTACCTGACGGCGTACGAGGACGAGATGGACGCGCTGAAGGCGATCGACCGCACCCTGTTCGGCGGCACGCCGGAGGAGGTGCCCGAGCGCTGGACGGCGTCCTCACCGCTGACGTACGTCGAGCGGGTGCGGGTGCCGGTGTACATCAGCGCCGGGGTGAACGACCCGCGCTGCCCGATCAAGCAGATCGACAACTACGTCGAGCGGCTGGAGCAGCTCGGCAAGCCGCACGAGGTGTACCGGTACGACGCCGGGCACGGGTCGCTGGTGGTGGACGAGCGGATCAAGCAGCTGCGGCTGGAGATCGACTTCGTCCGCCGGCACCTCGACGGTCCGGCCGTGGGCGAGAATCAGGCGGGCACGGAGCAGTAGAGCAGTAGAGCAGTAGGAGCAGCAGGAGACGTGGGAAACGGGGGGCACGGGGTGAGGCGTCTGCTGACGATCGTGGGGGTGGGGGTGGCCGGGGTGCTGGTGCTCACCGGCTGCTCGGGGCAGGACGACGACGAGGGCGGGGGCGGGAGCGCGGCCTGTCCGCCGCCGTCCTCGCCGTCGGCGTCGGTATCGGCCTCGCCGTCGGCGTCCCCGTTCCCCTCCCCCACGGTGGGTTCCACGGCGGGTTCCACGGCGGTGAAGGCGGCGTTCCGCACGGCGGAGGAGGGCGTGGTGGTGCTCGCCAAGTCGGGTTCGAAGGGGTCCGGCGGGTCGAGCGGGTCGAAGGGGTCCAAGGGCTCCAAGAGCGGCCGCAAGACGCGGCACCACACCGACACGTACAACTCCAGGAACAACGGCAGCGGCGACGACAGCAGCGGCCGCAGGTGCGACAATGCGCCGCCGACCGCCTCGCCGTCGTCCGGCGCTCCGTCGCCCGGTGCGTCTTCGTCCGGTGCTCCGTCTGCTGTGCCGCCTGCTGTGCCGACCCCGGCCGTCCCGTCCGCACCGGCGCCGGTGCCGGGCAGGCCGACCGTTCCGCCGGTGAAGCCGCCCCGCTGATCGGCGGCGCGTCAGTCCAGGACCGGGTCCAGTCCGAGGGCCCGGTCCTGCTCCGCCTCCGCCTCGCGGCGCATCAGGCGGAACCACATGAAGACCACGAAGCCGCCGAAGACGAACCACTCCAGCGTGTAGCCGAGGTTCTGGAACGCGCGCAGGGAGAGGCCGTCGCCGCCCTGCGGCTGCACGGTCGGCACGGGGGTGAGGCCGTCCGCCGCGGTGTCGGTGGAGACCCAGCCGTCGTACCAGCCGTCCAGTTCGAGCTTGTTGACGAGCGCGGCCCGGTTGATCGTGCCGAGCTGGCCGTCCGGGAGGCCGCCGGCCACGGCGCCGCCGCTGCCGCTGTTCTCGCCGGCCTGGAGGCGGCCCGTCACGGTCACCTCGCCGACCGGCGCGGGCGCCGGCGCGGCTGCCCCGGCCGGGGGAGCGCCGGCGGCCCAGCCGCGGACGACGGCGGCGGTCCGGCCGTCGGCGGTGCGCAGCGGGGTGAGCACGTAGTAGCCCTGCTTGCCGTCCAACACGCGGTTGGGGACGAGCAGTTGGTGCTGCTCGTCGAAGGTGCCGGTGACCGTCACGGCGCGGCCGACGGTGTCGGTGGCGACCTGCGGGCGCTCGGCCGACAGCAGTTCGTCGAGCGGCCGGGGCGCGCCGCCGTCGGCCGCCGCCCGGCTGATCTCCTGGTGCGAGGAGACCCTGTCCTCGAAGCGGCCGAGCTGCCAGGAGCCGAGCCAGACGCACACCGCGACGGCCGCCACGGCCAGTGCGGTGCCGCTCAGCCAGCGCGGGGTGAGGAGGAACCGGTACACACCCCCCACGGTAACCACTCCTCACACCCCGCCCACCCCCAGGGCCCCCATGCACCCCTCCGCGCCCTGGTCCCACCTCCGGGAAATATGCCGACCGGTCTACCTATTCAGCGCGCCGCGGAGCGAGAAGTCGAACCAGCCGACTTCTCACTCCCGCGCCCCCGCCTCGCCCTGCTGCCGAATATGCAGATCGGTCTACATAGCCCGTCTGTTCCAGGAGTGGGAAGTCGGGCCCGCCGACCTCCCACTCCCCCACGCACCACCCGGCCACTGAATATGTCGACCGGTCTACATACTCCGGCCACCCCCGGAGCAGGAAGCCGGACCCGCCGACCTCCCCTCCCCCACGTACCACCCGGCCACCGAATATGCCGACCGGTCTACATACTCCGGCCACCCCCGGAGCAGGAAGCCGGACCCGCCGACTTCCCACTCCCCACGCGGGGCTGCCGCCTCCGCGGTGGCTCAGCCCGCCGAGGGGGAGGTGCCGGGGTCGGGGGTGAGGAGCTGGGGGGTCGTCCGGTAGACCGTGCCGGCGCAGGCGCCGGGCAGCACGGCGGTCGCGGCGGCCGGGTTACCCGGGGCCGGGGTGTACGCCAGGGTGACGTTCACCGCGGGCTTGCTGGGGCCGGACGTCGTCGTGGCCGACGGGCTCGGTGCACCGGTGGGCGCGCCCGTCGTCGTGGTCGGCCGCGGCGGTGCGGTCGGCTCCACGGTGGGGTCGGACGCCGGAACCACCCCGGGCACCCCACTCGTACCGCCCGCCGACGTCCCCGGCCCGCCGCTCACGGCACCCGGACCGGCCGCGCCGCCGCCCGTGCCCGCCGAGCCCCCGCCGGATGCCCCGCCCGTGCCCGGGCCGGCCACCTCACCGCCGGACGCGGGCCCGGTGCCCGCCCCGGCCACGGAACCCGAGCCGGAACCGGCGCCGCCCTCACCCGCGCCGGCGCCCGGCACGGAGCCCGAGCCCCCCGTCCCTCCGCCCGCGCCGGAACCGGAGCCCGTCCCCGGACCCGTCCCCGGCCCCGTGCCGGAACCCGTCCCCGGGCCACCGCTCGCCGTGCCGGTACCGCCCGCGCCACCACCCGCGCCGCCGCCCGTCGTACCGCCCCCCGTCGCACCGCCGCCGGACGTGCCCGGCTGGCCGGTGCCGGTGGACGCGCTCGGCGAGGCCGACCCGCCACCGGGGGCAACGGGGCAGCCGGCCGGGTCCGGGATCCAGGCGAAGTCCACCCGGTACCCGGCCCGGGGCACGAGGACGGGCCCGTCGCTCCCCGCGTCCTTCCCCGCCGCGGGGCCGGACGAGGGGCCGGGCGCGGGCAGCTCGGTCGCCGGGTCTCCGGCCGTGTGGAAGGCGATCCGGATCCGGCCGCTGTCCGCCGCCGCCGCACCGGTGACGGTGACCGACCCCGGCCCGCCCAGCCGGCAGCTGCGCCCGGAGACGTTGGTCACCGTGAACGACCCGTAGATCCGGCCCTCGGCGTCCGCGGCCCCGAGGTTCGCGGTGCCCTGCCCGAGGTCGGAGCGCGTACACAGCGCCGGCGCCGGGGCGTTGCTCCCGCCGCTGGTGGTGGCCGTGGAGGGCCCGGAGGTGCCGGGCGCGGGGCGGCTGGTGCTCGGTCCGGCACTCGGCGAGCCGCCGACGGTGCCGGACGGGCTGCCCGGCACGGCCGGCAGCCCGGAGCCGGGCGTCGGCGGCAGTTCGGGCGTGCCGGTGGCGCCGCCCGGGACGGTGCCCGCGACGGTCGCGGAGGCGCTCCCGCCCGTGTTGCCGGGCGAGCCGGGGCCGCCGGACAGGCCGAGGTGGTCCGCGGTGTGCAGGGCCGGCAGCAGCAGGGAGGCCGCGGCGGCCACGGCGGCGGCGCCCGTCCAGGCTCCGCGCCGGACGGCCCGCCGGCGCGGGATCGCCCGCCGGATGTGCTGGAGGCTGCCGGGCGCGGGCTGCAGATCGGCCACCGCCCGCTCCATCAACTCCCGGACGAACCGCTCCTCGTGCTCCGTGCCCGGCGGAACTGGGTCCCCGCCGGTGCCCGTGCGATCGTTCTCAGCCATGCCCGGCCTCCGCCTCCATCTGGACCCGCAGCGCGGCGAGACCTCGTGAGCCGTACGCCTTCACCGAACCGAGCGAGATGCCCAAGGTCTCCGCCACCTGCGCCTCCGTCATGTCCACGAAGTAGCGCAGCACCAGAACCTCCCGCTGACGGCGTTGCAGACCCCGCAGCGCGACCTTCAACTGGTCGCGTTCCAGCGCATCGTAGGCGCCTTCCTCTGCACTGGCCATGTCAGGCATCGGCTTCTGCAGCAACCGCAGCCCGAGGATCCTGCGCCGCAGCGTCGAGCGGGACAGGTTGACCACGGTCTGCCGCAGATAGGCCAGCGTCTTCTCGGGTTCGCGCACCCGCCGCCGGGCCGCGTGCACCCGGATGAAGGCCTCCTGGACGACGTCCTCACAGCTCGACAGGTCGTCGAGGAGCAGCGCCGCCAGTCTCAGGAGGGATCGGTAGTGTGCCTGATAGGTCTCGGTGAGCAGATCTTCGCTGGTCCCGGCGGCGGTACCGGCGGTACCGGCGCCGGAGTCCGCGGCGCCGGGTGCGACTGCCGTCATCTGGTCGTCTTCCGGCCTATCCGCAGGCCGCTGGGCACGCGACGGGAACGAGACCGCGGCTGTCGCCGAGATCCCCGTTCCTGCCCCCACCATCACGTTCGCCACGCCCGTTGGACACTCGATCCCCTGTCATGGTTGCCCAGCCCGGCGGACATTCTTCCGCATGGACGGAACGCCCCTCCAGGGGATTCGGCGAGGATTCCTCGCACAGTCGGCGAACATACCGCGCAGAGCCGGGCCGGCGCCCTCACACCTCGCCCGAAACAGGCCCGCACGCATCACCGGCCCAAGCGTCGCCAGCCCCCGCGTCGCCAGCCCACGCATCGCCGGCCCACGCATCGCCCGCCCAGGCCTCGTCGCCCGCCTAAGCGTCGTCGTCGGCCGTGGCGTCGTCGCCGGCCGCGCCCGCAGCGCCTTCGGCGGCCACCACCTCGGCGATCTGAAGCGCGTTCAGTGCCGCGCCCCGCCGCAGGTTGTCCCCGCAGAGGAAGAGGTCCAGCGCGTTCGGATCGTCCAGCGCCCGCCGCAGCCGGCCCACCCACACCGGGTCCGTCCCCACCGCGTCGTTCGGCGTGGGGAACTCGCCCGCCGCCGGATCGTCGTACAGCACCACCCCGGGGGCCTCCGCCAGGAGTTCGCGGGCGTGCTCCTGGGTGACCTCGCGCTCGAACACCGCGTGCACGGCCAGCGCGTGGGTGCGCACCACCGGGATCCGCACGCAGGTGGCGGAGACCTTCAGTCGCGGCAGGCCGAGGATCTTGCGGGACTCGTCGCGCACCGTGCGCTCCTCGGACGACCAGCCGCCGTCCGTCAGCACGCCGGCCCAGGGCACGGCGTTGAGCGCGAGCGGGGCGGCGAAGGGTCCGTGGTCGGCGATCACCGCGCGCAGGTCGCCGGTCTGTTCGCCGACGTCGGTGCCGGCCACCTGGGCGAGCTGCGTGCGCAGCGTGTCCGTGCCGGCCCGGCCGAGCCCGGAGGCGGCCTGGTAGGAGGCGACGACCAGCGATTCGAGGCCGTACTCGGCGTGCAGCGCGCCGATCGCCGCGATCATGGTCAGCGTGGTGGAGTCGGGGCTCGCCACGATGCCGCGCGAGCGCATCCGGACGGCCGCCGCGTTGACCTCGGGCACCACCAGCGGAACGGCGTCGTCCAGGCGGAACGCGCCGGAGTTGTCGACCACCACGACACCCTTGGCGGCCGCGATCGGCGCCCAGCGGGCGGCGATCTCCTCGGGGACGTCGAACAGCGCGACGTCGATCCCCTCGAAGGCCTCCTCGGTGAGCGGGACCACCTCGACGGGCTCCCCGCGCACGACCGCCTTGCGGCCGGCCGAGCGCGGGGAGGCGACGAGTCGGATCTCGCCCCAGATGTCCTGGCGGAGGGAGAGCAGGCCGAGCAGCACCTCGCCGACCGCGCCGGTGGCACCGACGACGGCGAGGTTCGGCCGCCGGGTCATCGCCCGGTGCCTCCGTAGACGACGGCCTCGTCCGACTCGCTGTCCAGCCCGAAGGCGGAGTGGACGGCCTGGACGGCCGCGTTGACGTCCTCGGCGCGGGTGACCACCGAGATGCGGATCTCCGAGGTGGAGATCAGCTCGATGTTGACGCCGGCCGCCGAGAGCGCCTCGAAGAAGGTCGCCGTGACGCCCGGGTTGGAGCGCATGCCCGCGCCGACCAGCGAGATCTTGCCGATCGCGTCGTCGTAGCGGAGCGACTCGTAGCCGATGCCCTCCTTGACCCGGTCGAGCGCCTCGATGGCCCTCTGGCCCTCGGTCTTCGGCAGGGTGAAGGAGATGTCCGTCAGGCCGGTCGAGGCCGCCGAGACGTTCTGCACAACCATGTCGATGTTGATCTCGGCGTCGGCGATCGCACGGAAGATGCGGGCCGCCTCGCCCGGCTTGTCGGGGACGCCGACGACCGTGACCTTCGCCTCGGACGTGTCATGGGCGACTCCGGAGATGATGGCCTGCTCCATCTCGCCCCCTTCGGGCTTGTTCGGGTTGTCGTTGCTGACGATCGTCCCGGGGAGGCCCGAGAACGACGAGCGTACGTGAATCGGGATGTTGTAGCGGCGCGCGTACTCCACACAGCGGTCGAGCAGCACCTTGGACCCGGACGAGGCCAGCTCCAGCATGTCCTCGTAGGCGATCCAGTCGATCTTGCGGGCCTTCTTCACCACGCGCGGGTCGGCGGTGAACACGCCGTCCACGTCGGTGTAGATCTCGCAGACCTCCGCCTTGAGGGCGGCGGCGAGGGCGACGGCGGTGGTGTCCGAGCCGCCCCGGCCGAGCGTGGTGATGTCCTTGCTCGTCTGCGAGACGCCCTGGAAACCGGCCACGATCGCGATGTTGCCCTCGTCCAGGGCGGTGCGGATGCGGCCCGGCGTCACGTCGATGATGCGCGCCTTGTTGTGGACGGAGTCGGTGATGACGCCGGCCTGGCTGCCTGTGAAGGACTGCGCCTCGTGGCCCAGGGATTTGATCGCCATGGCCAGCAGCGCCATGGAGATGCGCTCTCCAGCGGTCAGCAGCATGTCGAACTCGCGGCCGGCGGGGAGAGGTGACACCTGCTCCGCGAGTTCGATGAGCTCGTCCGTCGTGTCGCCCATCGCGGACACCACGACGACGACCTCATGGCCGGCCTTCTTGGCGTCAACGATTCGACGGGCCACGCGCTTGATGCCCTCGGCATCCGCAACGGATGAGCCGCCGTACTTCTGCACGACAAGGCCCACGTGCGCTCCTCGACTTGTGTCGTCTTCGGGGGCGATCGGCCCCCGCACCCCCGGGTGGCGGGGGTAGTGCGGTCGGCGCCAGTCTACCGAGCGGGGGTGCCCCGACCTCCGCTTTCCATATGATGAGACACACGTTTCGGCAGGTGAGCGGGGGTGCGGGCGGCCCCACCGGCAGGTCTGCTGGCGGGCGCCCGCCGCTCCGAAGAATCGGCGGACGAACGGACGGACGCCCCGGGGTTTTCCTCTCCGCCGGGGAGAGTGAGGCTTCCGTCACAGTCCGCGCGGCCGCACCCCACGGCCGCACCCCACGGCCCCACTCCGCGGTCTACCGGCCCAGGCCGAGTTCCGCCGCCATCAGGTCACCGGCCTGCTGCTCCAGCTGCTCGTCGGTGAGACCGTCGTTGTCGGTGTCCGCGCCGTCCGGCGCCGCGCCGATCGGGCTGTCCAGCCGGACGTGCGCGATCAGCGACTGCAGCGCCCGCAGGACGGCCGTGCAGGTGGTGCCCCAGTTGGACAGGTACGAGAACTGCCACCACCAGAGCGCCTCGCTGACCCGGCCCTCGCGGTAGTGGGTGAGCCCGTGCTGAAGCTCGCCCACCACCCCGGCCAGGTCGTCCGAGATCCGGAAGGCGTTCGGCTTCTCCGGCGGCCCGTACGGGTCGAAGACCTCGTGGTAGACGTCGATCGGCGCGAGCAGCTCGGCCAGCCGCTCCCGCAGCTGCTCGCCGTCCGGCTCAGGACCGGCGTCGGGCTCGAAGCGGTCGTCCGGGACTACGTCCTCGATGGCACCCAGCCGGCCGCCGGCCAGCAGCAGCTGCGAGACCTCCAGCAGGAGGAGCGAGACGGCGCTGCCGGGCTCGTCGCCCTTGGCGACCTCGGTCACCGAGAGCACGAAGCTCTCCACCGAGTCCGCGATCTGCACCGCGAAGTCGTCCGGCTCGGAGCCGTGCCCGTGCGTGTGCGGGGCGTGCGGGGCGTCCTGGGTGGTGCGCCGGTCCTGCTCCGGTCCGGCCTGGTGGGGCGTGTGGGGCTGCTGGTTGATCGTCCGGTCAGACATCGAGCAGTCGTCTCCCTTCGAAGGCGCGGCCGAGCGTGACCTCGTCCGCGTACTCCAGATCCCCGCCGACGGGCAGGCCGCTCGCCAGGCGGGTCACCTTCAGGCCCATCGGCTTGCAGAGCCGGGCCAGGTAGGTGGCGGTCGCCTCCCCCTCCAGATTGGGGTCGGTGGCCAGGATCAGCTCGGTGACCGTGCCGTCGGCGAGCCGCGCCAGCAGCTCGCGGATCCGCAGATCGTCCGGGCCGACGCCCTCGATCGGGCTGATCGCGCCGCCCAGCACGTGGTAGCGGCCGCGGAACTCCCGGGTGCGCTCGATGGCGACGACGTCCTTGGGCTCCTCGACCACGCAGATGACAGCGAGGTCACGGCGCGGGTCGAGGCAGACCCGGCACTGCTCGGCCTCCGCGACATTGCCGCAGACGGCGCAGAACCGGACCTTGTCCTTGACCTCCAGCAGCGCGTGCGCCAGTCGGCGGACGTCGACGGGGTCGGCCTGAAGGACGTGGAAGGCGATCCGCTGCGCGCTCTTGGGCCCGACGCCGGGCAGCCTGCCCAGTTCGTCGATCAGGTCCTGAACCACGCCCTCGTACAACGTCGCGCCTTCCCTCGGGTTGGACCGGGTGGCACCCGCACGGGGTGCTCCGGTGCCATCATCCAACGAATCGGACGCCGGGCACACCGCCCGACGCCCGACTCCCGCATAAATCACACGGGTCCACCGTCTGAACTCCGGACCGTTACGGGCCGGTGTCCCAGGGCCGGTGTTCTCCGGCCCTGCGTTCCTCCGGCCCGGAGTCCTCCGGGCCGTCCCGCCCGGCTCAGAACGGCAGGCCGGGAATCCCGCCGCCGAGGCCCTGGGTCAGCGGGCCCATCCGCTCGGCCTGCATCTTCTGCGCGGCCTGGTTGGCGTCCCGGACGGCCGCCAGCACCAGGTCCGCCAGCGTCTCGGTGTCCTCCGGGTCCACGGCGGCCGGGGCGATGGTCAGCGCCACCAGCTCCCCGGAACCGGAAACCGTCGCCTCGACGAGGCCGCCGCCCGCCGAACCGGTCACCTTCGCCTCGGCCAGCTCCTGCTGCGCCTGGGCGAGGTCCTGCTGCATCTTCTGCGCCTGCTTGAGCAGCGCCTGCATGTTGGGCTGGCCACCACCGGGAAACACGGCTCACTCCTTGCGTTCGGTCTGTACCTGGGGCGTCGTCCTCGACGAGCCTACGTGCTGGTCAGTTCCCACCGTGCCGGATCTCCTCCAGCACCGTGGCGCCCAGCTCGCGGATGATCAGCTCCTGGCCGGAGAACGCATCCTCGTTGAGATCGGGGTCGTCCTCCTCCGGGATGTCGTCCTCCGGGGCCACCGCCCGCACCGGGTGCGCCGGACGCGCCGGGGCCGCCTGGGGCGGAGCCTGGACG
>NZ_JBHVER010000151.1:0-5080 GCF_042802195.1 Kitasatospora sp. NPDC057500
GGCCCCGGCGCAGCAGGCGGCGGCGCGGGGGCTGGTCCGGCAGCCAGCCGAAGGTGAGGCAGCTGCCGGCCACGCCGAACAGCATGCCGATCAGGAAGCCGCCCAGGTTGGAGGTGAGCCAGCTGCCCAGCGAGGCCAGCACGGCGAGGATCGAGTAGAACAGCCGCTGGGCCGGGTTGAACAGGATCAGCAGGCCGCAGACCACCATCACCGTCGGGACCAGGTAGCCGGACAGTCCCTGGAGCCCGATGTGCAGGACGACGGGCAGCGGGGCGCGCAGGGTGAAGAGGATCTCCGCGCCGCCGGACAGCACCAGGACCCCGCCCCAGAACGGCCGCCGGCCCCGCCAGCCGCGCCAGGACGGACGGCTGCGGGCGGCGGGCGGCGCGGGATCGGCCTCCGCCGGCTGCGGCTCGGGCATCGGCTGCGGCTCGGACCGGGGCGTCGGCTCCGGCACCGTCAGCAGCCCTCGGAGCTGAAGCTCAGCCGCAGGTTGGGCAGTTTGAAGGCGGCGGCCGTGGTGGCGTAGTTGTGCTGCCGCAGGTTGCGGATCGTGACGGCGTCGGCCTGCTGCCCGAAGACGCCGGGCAGGCCCCGGACACCGGCCTTGGTGAAGGTGCTCGCGTCGCCGCCGACCTCGATGTTCGTGAACTCGGCGTCACCGGTGAGCAGGTCGGAGTCGGTGGTGAGGTCGGTGGCGGTCACCGGCGTCCCGGCATCGCCTGCCCTGATCAGCAGGTTGATGCCGCCGAGTTCGACGCTCTGGCACAGCTTGGTGAGCGTGGCCTGCTTGATCGCGGAGACCGCGACGAGCACCTGCCCGCCGGTGTCCCCGGCGTTCGGGCTGTCCTCGATCATGTGGTCCAGACTGCCGAACTGCTCGAATCCGACGCCCTCCAGGCTGTCGGCGGTGACGGTGAACGGCATGCCGGAGATCGCGAACTGGGCGGCGAGCACGCCCTGCGCGGTCAGGGCCATCAGCACGGCGCCGGCGGCGACGGCGGGAACGGCCATCAGCGCGGTGCGCTTCAGCCGGACCCGGCCCCGGCGCCGCACGGGCGGCTCCGCGGCGGTGCTCCCGGTGTTCCGGGCGGCGTCCTCGGACGTGGCCATGTGTGCTCCCTCGGATGGTGGGGACGGGCAGTCACTGGCACGTTGTCCTGGCGCGGACAGCGTTCCGCGGCACGGCCGGGAGGGGCCGCCCCTCGGCAGCGGGGCGGGCCGGTCGGGCCGCGGTGGGTAACTGGGAAGCTACTGCCCAGTATTGAGCGGGTCAATACGGGTGCACGAAGGATCATCGAGCGCTCCCCGGCGGCGCCCGCTACGGTGCGGGGGCCGGCGCCAGGCGGCGCGCGGCCTCGGCCGGGCCGAGGAACGGGGCCAGGCAGAAGAGGCTCAAGGCCGGAAGAAGGTCCGGGAGTTCGGCGGTGCGGCCGTTGTCGACGCAGCGCTGCAGGGCGCAGTAGACGCCGCCCACCACCGCGTCGACCATCGCCTCCGCCGCCACCCCGCCCGGGAGTTCGGGCACCTCGGCGAAGAACGCCCGGAACCGGGTGAGGAGTTGATCGCGTTCCCGGCGCCCGGCCGGGCCGACCGCGTCGAGCTCGATGACCGCCATGGTCGCGAAGGCCGGCACCCCGGCGAGCAGCCCGAGCATCGCCCGCAGCGCCTCGCGGATCCCGGTGCACCAGTCCGGCGCCGCCGCGAACGCCGCCGCCATCCGCCTGATCACCACCCCGGTGCCGTGCCGGTGGGCGGCGAGGAAGGCGTCCTCCTTGCCGGTGAACAGCTCGTAGAAGACCGGCCTGGTCACCCCGGCCGCGCGGCAGATGTCGCTCACCGTGGCACGCTGGTAGCCGTGCTCCGCGACGGTGAGCACCAGCCCGTCCAGCAGCCGCTCGCGCTGGGTCGCGGCGACCACCGCCGGGGGCAGCCGGCTCGGGCCGCGCTTGATCGACCGGGCGGGGTCGCGCCCGGTGCGCGCGCCGGGCAGCTGGACGGTGTCGGCGTTCCGACGGGCCTCCGGGTTCATCGCCAACTCCTGTGCTTCTCCTTGACATTGACGCGACGTCCGGTTTACAACACTGGCGGGTTTCCAATTCGCGGCCGACCGCCGCCGGAAGCCCGCACGCGTTCCGACTGCTCAGTATGGCGAACGCATGCCCGGCGGTGGCAGCCGCCGACGTGCACCCCGCACCGCGCACATCACGCCCCACCCCCGCTCCATCTCGCCGTACTCCGCCGTACCCGACCGCCGCCGGCCCCGGCCGGCCGCGCGGTCGGCCCGGGCCGCGCCGCACCCGCCGCACAGCGTCGTGCCGCCGGTACCGCCGCCCGTACGGGCGGGCCCGTGGCGCCGGGCCCGCCGAGTCGCCGTCCGCGGCGCGCACCCCCGCACCACCCCGTCGCGGTCATGCCGCGGCCGACGCCACCGCGCGCGCCCCACGCCGTCCGCACGGGCTCCCCCACCCGAACTCGCCCGGAGAGGCACACCCTCATGCGCATCCGCCGTACCCTCGCCACCGCGGCCGTCGCCACCGCCGCGGCGCTGGCCGCCGGGACCGTCGCCCCGGCCCAGGCCGCCGACGACGCCGCGGCCCCGGCCACCACCGCCGTCGCCGTGCTCACCCACACCTCGCTCGCCGGACCGAACGTCTCCGCCGGCGACGTCCTCGTCGCCGGCCTGGTGGCCGGCACCACCGCCAACTTCTCCTCCAGCGCCACCGGAACGACCGGCATCAAGTGCGCCGCCTCCGCGTTCTCCGCGACCGTCCTCACCAACCCGGCCGCCCCGGGGGTGGCCACCGAGTCGCTCAACTCCCAGACCTTCGGCTCCTGCACCTCCAACGTGATCGGCGTGACCGGGGTGCAGAGCGTCACCGTCAACAACCTCGCCTACGTCAACTCGGTCGGCGACGGCGCGGGCCACCCGGTCTCGCTCGACCCCGGCACGGCCGGCCCGGTGCAGACCACCGTGGTGCTGAAGACCGTCCTCGGCACCATCACCTGCGTCTACCGGGCCGCCGGCGGCCTGGCCGGCACGACCGACAACACCGGCCAGACCATCGGGTTCAGCGCCCAGGCGCTGCCGAAGTCCTCCGGCCCGAGCACCTGCTTCCCGGTCGGCTACTTCACCGCCACCTACGGCCCGGTCCGGGACGTCTCGGTGGCCGGGAACCCGGTCGTCTACGTCAACTGACACCCCGCGGCGCCGGTGACGCGCCCGGTCGGCGGCCTCGGCCACCGACCGGGCGCCTTCGCGCCGCGCTCCCCCCGGCCCGGGCCCGGGACAGCGAAGTGACCCACCGGTAGGGTGCTGGCGACGGACACCGGACGACGGGGATGTGGGGCACGCATGGGCGACGAGGGCACGGGGTTCTTCGAGTCGGTGGCCGACACGGCCGCCCGGCTGGCCGAGGCCGGCTACCTGGCCTCCACCGAGGTCGCCACCACCGTCTTCCTCGCCGACCGGCTCGGCAAGCCACTGCTCGTCGAGGGGCCGGCCGGCGTCGGCAAGACCGAACTGGCCAAGGCCGTCGCCGCGATCGGCCGCGCCCGGCTGGTGCGCCTCCAGTGCTACGAGGGCATCGACGAGTCCCGGGCCCTCTACGAGTGGAACCACGCCAAGCAGCTGCTGCGGATCACCGCCGGGCGCGACGAGGGCTGGGACCGGACCCGCACCGACGTCTTCGGCGAGGAGTTCCTGCTCACCCGGCCGCTGCTCACCGCCATCCGCGGCGACGAGCCGACCGTGCTGCTCATCGACGAGATGGACAAGGCCGACGTCGAGGTCGAGGCGCTGCTGCTCGAAGTGCTGAGCGACTTCCAGGTCACCGTACCCGAGCTGGGCACCATCACCGCGAGCCGCCGCCCGTTCGTCCTGCTCACCTCCAACGCCACCCGGGAGCTCTCCGAGGCACTGCGCCGGCGCTGCCTCTTCCTCCACCTCGGCTACCCGGAGGCCGAACTGGAGCGCCGGATCGTCCGGCTGCGCGTACCCGGCCTGGACGCGGCGCTGGCCGAGTCGCTGGTCCGGGTGGTCGGCGCGCTGCGCGCGATGGAGCTGCGCAAGGCCCCCTCGGTGGCCGAGACCGTCGACTGGGCCCGCACCCTGCTCGCCCTCGGGGCCGACACCCTCGACGAGACGGTCGTGCGCGCCACCCTCGGGGTGGTCCTCAAGCACCAGGACGACGTGCTGAGGGCCGCGCAGAAGCTCACCCCCGCATGACCGTCCCGCCCCCGCCGGGGGACCTCGCCGCCCGGCTGACCGGCCTCGTGCGCGCGCTGCGCACCCACGGCCTGCGGATCGGGCCCGCCGAGACGGTCGACGCCGCCGCCGTCCTGGAGGTGCTCGGCCTCGCCGACCGCGAGCAGGTCAGGGCCGGGCTGGCCGCCTCGCTGCTGCGCTCCGACGGACAGCGCGGGGTGTTCGACGCCACCTTCGACCTGTTCTTCCCCCTCGGCGTCGGCGCCCCCGAGACCGTGCGCCGGGCCGCCGGGCCGGCCGCAGCGGATCCGACGGCCCCGGACCCCGCCGCCCCGGACCCCGCCGCCCTGCGCGAGGACCTCCGGCAGCGGCTCTCGGCCGCGCTCGCCGCCGACGACCGGGTCGCCCAGACCCGGCTCGCGGGTGAGGCGGTGGCCGCGTTCGGCCGCTACGGAACCGCCGGCGGCCCGGGCCGGCCCGGCAGCGACGGCTGGTCGGCCCACCAGACGCTCGGCCGGCTCGCCCCGGAGACCCTGCTGGCCCGGGTGCTGGCGGCACTGCGCGCAGGCGCCGCCGACCGCGACGCCGACCGCGACCGCGACGGCCCCGACCTGGCCGACCACCTGCTCCCCGACGAGATCCGCCGCCGCATCCAGGGCTTCCGCGCCATGGTCGGCACCGAGGCACGCCGCCGGGCGGCCGAGCTGCGCGGCACCGAGCACATCGCCGAACGGGCCGTCGCACCCAGCACCGACCGGATCGACTTCCTCGCCGCCGGCCCCGACCAGCTCGCCGAACTCCGGCGCACCGTAAACCCGTTGGCCCGCAAACTGGCCACCCGGCTGGCCGCGCGCCGACGCCGCTCGGCGCGCG
>NZ_JBHVER010000151.1:5090-20405 GCF_042802195.1 Kitasatospora sp. NPDC057500
CCACCCCCCTTCTCTTCTCCCGCGCCGCGGCCCCCCCCCCGCGCGCCCACGGCGGCCCCCCCTAACCCGGGTGGCCCCCAAACGGGCCCCCCGGGGGGGCGGCGCGCCCCCGCGGCGGGGCCCGCGGCCGCATCGACCTGCGCCGCACCCTGCGCCGCTCGCTGTCCACCGGCGGCGTCCCGCTGCGCCCGGCCCACCGGCTGCGCCGCCCCGCCCGGCCGGAGCTGGTCCTGATCTGCGACGTGTCCGGCTCGGTGGCGGGCTTCTCCGACTTCACCCTGCTGCTGGTCCAGGCGATGCGCGACCAGTTCAGCAAGGTCCGGGTGTTCGCCTTCGTCAACCGCACCGCCGAGGTGACCGACCTGCTGACCCGTGGCGGCGGCGACCCGGCCGCGCTGGCCCGGCGGATCATCACCGAGGCCGAGGTGACGGGCCACCACGGCAACAGCGACTACGGCTCGGCGCTCGGCGGGTTCGCCGAGCGCCACCTGGACGCGGTGGGCCCGCGGACCAGCGTGCTGATCCTCGGCGACGCCCGGAACAACCACCGGGACCCCAACCTGCCCGCCCTCCGGCTCATCGCCGCCCGCGCCCGCCGCGTCCACTGGCTCAACCCGGAGCAGCCCGCCCTCTGGGGCACCGGGGACTCCGCCGCCCCCGTCTACGCCCAGGCGGTCGGGATGCACTGCTGCCGCAACGCCCGCCTGCTGAGCGGGTTCATCGCCCGCCTCCTCCCGGTCTGAGGAGGGGTGGCGGGTCCCCGGGCCCCGGCGGGCCCGGCCGGACCCGCCCGGCCGGGGCCGGCCACCCGGTGGCGGCCTCAGCCGTCCAGGTGCCGGAGGAAGTCCAGCAGCGCGGCGCTGACCCCGGCCGGGCTCTCCTGCTGCGTCCAGTGCCCGATGCCGGGGAGGGTGACGCGCCGGAACAGCTTGGGCGTCAGGTGCTCCAGCAGCTGCCGCATCGCGTCCTCGGGGATCTGGGAGGTGACCATGTCCTGGTCCCCGGCCACGTAGAGGGCGGGGACCTCCACGGGCCGGCCGGCGAGCCCGGCGAGCAGTTCGTTGTTCCGGTCGATGTTGCGGTACCAGTTGAGGCCGCCGGTGAACGCCCGCTCGCCGTGCTCGGCGTAGTCGGCGACGAAGGCCTCGATGTCCGCCTCCGACAGCCAGGCGGGCAGCTTCTCCGGCGCGTCGAGGGCGTCCAGCAGGGTCTGGCCCTCGCCGACCACCCAGGCGCGCGGCCCCGGGTCGCGCGGACGGTCGCCCGAGCCGCTGTAGAGCAGGCGCCGGAACGTCTCGTGCGGGTCCCGGGCGAGTTCGGCGTCGGCGACGCCCGGGCGCTGGAAGTAGATCTGGTAGAAGCCGTCGCCGAACCGCTCCCTGGCCTGTGCCAGCGGCGGCAGGCCGAGGGTCGGCAGCGGCGGGACGCTGAGGCCGGCCACGCCGCGCACCAGGTCCGGGCGCAGGGTCGCGGTGGTCCAGGCGACCGGGGCACCCCAGTCGTGGCCGACCAGCACCGCGTGCTCCTCACCGAGCGCGCGGATCAGGCCGGTGACGTCGCCGACCAGGTGGAGCAGGGTGTAGGCGTCGACCGCTTCCGGCTGCTCGCTGCGGGCGCAGCCGCGCTGGTCGACGGCGGCCACCCGGTAGCCGGCCGCGGCGAGCGGGGCGAACTGGTGCCGCCAGGAGTACCAGTTCTCCGGGAAGCCGTGCAGCAGCAGGACCAGCGGGCCCTCCCCCTGCTCGGCGACGTGCAGCCGGACCCCGTTCACCTCGACGTGGTGGTGCGAGATCTGTCCGTACGCCTGCTTGGTCATCCGGCCCCTCCTCGTTGACGACTCGTCAACCGCCGGAACGGACAGCGACCGGGCGTTCGTTCCCGCACCGGCCGGGTTCAGCCGTTCGCCGCCCGGAGTCGGGCCAGCTTCTCCTGCGCGTCCGCCATGTCCTCGGCCGTGGGCGCGTCGTCCTGGGTGCAGCGGTGCCGCCAGTAGCCGCTGAACTCGACCGAGGCCTTCGGCACGCCGCGCTCCTCCACCAGGTGGCGGCGGAGCGCACGGACCGCGGACGCCTCCCCGGCCAGCCAGGCGAAGGGCGTGCCAGCCGGCAGGTCGGCGGCGGCGAGGGCCTCGACCAGCACCCGGCCGGGCGCGGCGGAGCCGCGGTGCAGCCACCGGACGGTCGTACCGGGCGGGGCGGGCAGCGGCTGCTCCTCGGCGCGGTCGGCGACCTCGGCGAACACCACCGCCCCGGTGCCCTCGGGCAGCGCTTCCAGCAGGGTGCCGATCGCGGGCAGCGCCGACTCGTCCCCCATCATCAGCACCCAGTCCGCCGCCGCGGCGGCATCGGTGAGCGACAGCGGGGAGGCGTACAGCGCGGAGGGTCCGACCATGCCCAGCCGGTCCCCGGGCCGGGCCCGCTCGGCCCAGGCGCTCGCCGGACCGGAGTCACCGTGCAGCACGAAGTCGATCTCCAGCCGCCTGGTCCCGGGCCGGCGGCGCCGGAGGGTGAAGCTGCGCATCCACGGCCGCTCCGGCTCGGGGATCTCCAGGTACGCCCGGTACCAGCCCGCGGGGTCCTCGCTCCGCCCGGGCAGGACGGGGACGTCCTGCCCGGGGCGGGGGAAGCAGAGTTTGACCTGCTGGTCGGGCGAGGCGCCGACGCTCGCGTCCAGCGCCTCGGCCTCGAAGGCGATCCGGGCCGTCCGGGGAGTGGTCCGCGTGACGTCGATGACCCGCACATACGTGACGGGAAGGCTCATGGCTCAACCTCCGGTTTCGGTCCCCCGTTGATACCTTATGCCGTAAAGAGTTCCTCGGACCGAGGTTACCTTATGCGATAAGGAGTTCAGTCGTGACCGTCTTCGCCGGCCAGGGCGACGCCCGCCGCTCCATGGCGCTGCTGTGGCGCGCCCCCGAGGCCCCGCGTCCCGGGCGCAGCGGGCCCAAGCCCGGGCTGAGCGTGGACGCGATCGTCCTGGCCGGGATCGCCGTCGCCGACGCCGAAGGACCGGCCGCGCTCTCCATGCGCGCGGTCGGCGAGCGCCTCGGCCGCACCGCCATGGCGCTCTACACCTACGTCCCCGGCAAGGCCGAACTGCTGGACCTGATGCACGACCGGGTGCTCGCCGAGCTGCCCTCGCCCTCCGGCGGCCACGCCCCGGCCGGGGGCTGGCGGCCGGCCGTCACCGCCTGGGCCGAGGAGGCCCTCGACTGCTACCTCCGCCACCCCTGGGTGCTGCAGATCTCGCAGGCCCGCCCGGTCCTCGGGCCCGGCGAGCTGGGCGCGATGGAGGCCCTGCTGGGCATCCTCCAGGGGGCCCGGCTCGACCCCCGGCGGCTGCGGGGTGCGGTCGCCGCCCTGTGGCAGTTCGTCCGGGGAGCCGCGCAGACCGCGGCGGAGGCCCGGGCCGCCTCGGCCGCCACCGGTGTGCCGGACGAGGAGTGGTGGCACGCCCGGGCCTCCCAACTGGCCGAGCTGGCGCCCGACTTCGCCGAACGGTTCCCGCTGCTCACCGCCCTGGACCAGTCCGGCGCCGCCGAGGCCGGGGGCCGGGCGGGGGCCGGGAACCCCGCTCCCGACCGCGCCCGGGAGGCCTTCCGCACCGGGCTGGCCGTCCTGCTGGACGGCATCGCCGCGGCGGCGGACGAGGCCTGACGCCGGGGCCGGACGAGGCCTGACGCCGGCGCCGGCCGCTCGCGCCGGCTTCAGTCCCTGGCGCCCAGGCGGTCCAGGAGGCCGGTGCCGAGGGCGACCAGGATGCCCACGCCGATCATCACCAGGTAGCCGACGGTCTGGTGGTCGGCGGGAACGAGGTAGCGGACGAAACCGAAGAGGCGAAAGCCCCACAGGTGGTCGGCGACCAGCCCGCTGATTCCGCCGATGATCAGGACGAAGCTCACGAAGCCGAGGAAGTTCTTCATGGCCACGACGCTAGGCAGCCGCGTCGGGCGCGGGATCCGACTTTCGGCGCGACCCGGCGTCACCAAAGTCGCGCGTGCGGAGCACGGGCGCGGCGGCGAGGGCCGGGGCCGCCGCGAGGGCGAAGCAGAGCGGTGGCGGCAGGTGTCCCACCAGCAGGCCCACGCCCGCGCCGCCGGCCGCCGATCCGGCGTTGAAGGCGGTGTTCACCCAGGCCCCGGCGCGGGTGCGGGCGTCGGGGGCGACCGCCTCGTCCGCCACCAGGTAGGCGGTGGTGAGGGCGGGTGAGACGAAGAGCCCGGCGAGTGCGACGGCCGCACCGAGCAGCAGCAGGTTCGGCGCGAGCCCGGCGGCGGCCAGTGCCAGGCCGAGGCCGGCCGTGAACAGCGGCAGCCGGACGGCGTTCGGCAGCGGACGGTCCAGCGCGCCGAGCCCGAGGCCCCCGACCGCACTGCCGGCCGAGAGCGCGGCCAGCACCCAGCCGACCGCCGCCGGCCGGCCCTGTTGCTCGGCGAAGGCGACCACCATGAGGTCGAGCGCACCCAGCGCCAGTCCGGTCGCGGCCGCCGCGAGCACCGCGCACCGCAGCGCCCGCCCGCCGCCGAGCCGTCCCGCGCGCCGCGCCCGGCGGTCACCGCTCGCGGCAGCCGCCCCTCCGCCCGGCGCCGCCGCGAGCGGCGAGGCCACCAGCAGCAGCGCACCGGTGAGCAGCAGCGCCGCGCCCGCGACGACGGCACCGGCGGGGCCGACGAACGGCAGCAGCACGCCGACCAGCAGCGGTCCGCTGACGAAGAGCAGTTCCTCGGCGACCGCGTCGAGGCTGAAGGCGCGGCGGAGCAGGGCTGGATCGGGCAGCAGCCGGCGCCAGAGGGTCCGCATCACCGGGCCGAGCGGCGGGGTGCAGGCGCCCGCCGCGACGACCAGCGCGGCCAGGACCGCCGGCGCTGTGCCGGGGCGCGCGGTCGCGGCGGCCGCGGCGAGCAGCAGCGCGGTGTACAGCACCGCCATCGGCGGCAGCGCGCGCCGGGGCCCGTGGCGGTCGACCAGGGCGGCCCGGACCGGGGAGAGCGCGACACTCGCGAGGCCGAACAGGGCCGTCGCCGCGCCCGCGGCGGAGTAGGACCCGGTGGCGTCGCGGACGGCGAGCAGCAGGGCGAGCGGGACCACGCCGTAGGAGAGCCGGCCGAGCAGCGCCGCGGCGAAGGTGCGGCCGGCGTGCGGGGCGCGGAGCACGGCGCGGTAGCCGGGGCGTGCGGAGGGGCCGTGCGCGGGCACGGAGGCGGGGGAGGGCATGCGGAAACGTTCCTCGGTGGAGGCCGGGCGGTGGGCGGCTGCGCCCAGCGGCACCGGATGCGTGCGGGGACACCGGAGTACCGCGCCGACGGTGACGGTCGGGGCGCGGTCGCGACGGGTCGGCTACGCACGAGGGACGGACATGGTTCCGAACCGTACCAGCCCGGGGCCCGGGGCCCGGACGGAGCAGCGGGCGGGGCGGGGCGGCGGTCCCCCGGGTTACGTTCGCCGTGTGCACCAGAGGTCACCCCACGTCAGTCGGCGCACCCGGGCCGGGATACCCGCGGCGGCCGGCGCCGTCGTCCTGCTGGCCCTCGCGGCCGGTCCGCCCGCGGCGCTCGCGGACACTCCGCCCACCGGGTCGCCGGGCGCCTCCGCCGCCTCCCCCACCGCCTCCCCGTCCGCCCCGGCCGTCGCCCCCGGCCTCGCGCAGGACGCGACCACCGTGATCGGCGGCGAGCGGCTCGGCCGGCCGACCGTCCAGGTGGCGCCGCGGACCGGGGCACCGGAGCTGCCCGCCGGACTGACCGGGCTGTCCTGGCTGGTCGCCGACGCCGCCACCGGCGAGGTGCTGGCGGCCCGCAACGCGCACCTGCCGCTGCCGCCCGCCAGCACGCTCAAGATGCTGTTCGCCGACACCGTGCTGCCCAAGTTCGACCGCTCCCTGGAGCACCGGGTGACCCCGGCCGAACTGGCCGGGGTGGGCGCCGGGAGCAGCCTGGTCGGGATCAAGGAGAACCTCCCCTACCGGGTCGAGGACCTCTGGCGCGGGGTCTTCCTCGCCTCCGGCAACGACGCCGTGCACGTCCTCTCCCACATGAACGGCGGGCTGGCCCGCACGGTCGCGCAGATGCAGGAGCGGGCGGACGCCCTCCAGGCCCGCGACACCCGGGTGGTCACCCCGGACGGCTACGACCAGGACGGCCAGGTCTCCTCGGCGTACGACCTCACGCTGTTCGCCCGCGCCGGGCTGCGCAACCCGGACTTCCGGGCCTACTGCGCGACCCGCACCGCGCGCTTCCCCGGCGGGCTCGACCTGACGACCGGGCAGCGCACCGCCTTCGACATCGCCAACACGGACCGCCTGCTGGGCGCGTACCCCGGTCTCATCGGGGTGAAGAACGGCTACACCACCAACGCGGGCGCCACCTTCACCGGCGCCGCCGAACGCGGCGGCCGGACGCTGCTGGTGACGGTGATGCACCCGGAGCAGCAGTCCAAGGTGTACGGCGAGGCGGCGGCGCTGCTGGACTGGGGCTTCGCGGCGGCCGGCCGGGTCGAGCCGGTGGGCGCCCTGGTGGAGGAGTTGGAGGACGGGGACGAGGCCGACGAGGAGGAGGCCGGGGAATCGGCGCCGGACGCGGAGGACGAGGCACCGGAGGACACCGGGATCCTGCCGGAGGTCGTCCGGGAGGCCGACCAGGCCCTCCGGCAGGCGGACCACGCGCTCGGCCCGGTCGGCTGGACGGCGGGGGCCCTGTGCGGGGCCCTCGCGCTCTGGGCGGCGGCCCGGGTCCGGGCCCGTCGGCGGCTGCACCCCCGGACGGCCGTGGCCGCCCGACCCCCGGTGCCGCCCGGCTCCCCCGCCCCGCGCGGCGGACCCGCACCGTACGACGGCACCGCACCCTGCGGCGGACCCGCACCCTACGGCGGCACCGCCCCGCGCGGCGCCACCGCCGTGGGCGGCTCCACGGCGGTGGGCGGCGGCGGCCGTCGCCGGCTCGCCCGCCGGGCCCGGGGCCTGGTCCGCTCGGCCCGTGCCCGGCTCACCCCGGCCGGCACCCGGAGCCCGTAGCCCGCGGGCGCCCTAGAATGCCCGGCATGAGCGCCGCCACCCCCCACCCCGACCCGCACCGGCAGAAGCGGCTCGAACGCCTCGTCAGCCTCTCCTCCGGGAGCTATCTGCTGGTCACCACCTTCAAGAAGGACGGCAGTGCCGTCCCGACCCCGGTGTGGGTGGTGCGCGACGGCGAGGCGCTCGGCATCTGGACCGTCGCCGACTCCTGGAAGGTCAAGCGGATCCGCAACCGGGCCGACGTCCTGGTCGGTCCCTGCGACGTGCGCGGCAATCCGACCGGTGAGTCCCACCGGGCGACCGCCGAGGTCCTCGGCCCGGAGCGCACCGCCGCCTACCGGACCCTGCTGCGCCAGAAGTACGGTCTGGTCGGCGTCCTCACCCTGCTCGGCAGCCGGCTGCGGCGCGGCGAACGCGGCACCGTCGGCATCCGCCTCACCCTCACCGACGACTGACGGCCGACGGACGGCCGACGGACGCCCGACTGACGGCCCACCGGTCACACCGGCCACGCCGGCCACCAGAAACCCGTCCGGTTCATGTCAGCCGAAACGTTCTCCCGTTGTACGCCTGGTCGTCCGCCAGAGCGCGCGGTATGGCAACGGTGGCGCTGCTACAACACACAGCGCCCCACCATCACCCGTTCGCGCGTCAGGAGGACGCCCCATGCGGCGAACCGATCGAGTCCGGCTCCGTGCGCTGGCGGTGGCATCGGCCGCCGCCCTCGTGGGAGCGCTCACAGCCCTGCCGGCCGGCACCGCGCACGCGGTGTCGCCGGACATCGTGATCAGCCAGGTGTACGGCGGCGGCGGCAACTCCGGCGCCCCGTTCACCAACGACTTCATCGAGCTGTACAACCGCGGCACCACGCCGGTCCCGGTCACCGGCTGGACCGTCCAGTACGCCTCCGCGGCCGGCTCCTCCTGGTCGAGGACCACCCTGTCGGGCACCATCGCCCCCGGCAAGTACTACCTGGTGCAGCAGGCCGCCGGGGCCGGCTCCGGCGCCGCCCTCCCGACGCCGGACGCCACCGGCACGATCGCCCTGGGCGCCAACGCCGGCAAGGTCGCGCTGGTCACCAACTCCACCGCGCTGACCTGCTCCACCGGCTGCGCCGCCCAGCCCGGGGTGAAGGACTTCGTCGGCTACGGCACGACCGCGAGCTCGGCCGAGGGCTCGCCGACCGGCAACCTCGCCAACACCACCGCCGCGCTGCGGGCGGGCGGCGGCGCCACCGACACCGACAGCAACGCCGCCGACTTCGCGGTCGCCGCGCCCGGCCCGCGCAACTCGTCCTCCACCGGCGGCGGCACCGGCGGCGCCCGCATCCACGACATCCAGGGCGCGGCCCGCACCTCCCCGCTGGCCGGCCAGGCGGTCAGCGCCGTCCCCGGCGTCGTCACCGCGGTCGGCCCGAGCGGCTACTGGTTCCAGGACCCGCAGCCCGACGCCGACCCGGCCACCAGCGAGGCCGTCTACGTCTACACCGCGGGCGCGCCGGGCGTGGCCGTCGGCGACTCGGTCAAGGTCGGCGGCACGGTGAGCGAGTTCCGCCCGGGCGGCACCGGCGGCACCACCAACCTGACCGTCACCGAACTCACCGCGCCCACCACCAGCGTCCTCTCCCACAACGCCGCGCTGCCCGCCGCCACCGTGGCCGGCGCGGGCGGCCGGGTGCCGCCCGCCTCGGTGATCTCCAGCGTCACCACGGGCGACGTCGAGACGGCCGGCGGCTTCCAGCCGGCCACCGACGGCCTGGACTTCTGGGAGTCCCTGGAGGGCATGCGGGTCCAGCTGAACGGCGCCGCCGTGGTCGGCCCGCGCAGCTCCTTCGGCGAGATCCCGGTCGTCCCGCAGGGCTCGGCCACCCGCACCAACCGCGGCGGCATCCTGCTGCAGGCCGCCGACGGCAACCCCGAGCGGGTCCTGCTGGACGACGTGCTCGCCCCGACGCCGACCGCCAACGTGGGCGACACCCTCTCCGGCGCCACCATAGGCGTCCTCGACTACTCCTTCGGCAACTTCAAGCTGCTGGTCACCGCGACCCCGGCCGTCGTCCCCGGCGGCCTCGCCGCCGAGACCACCGCCGCCCAGGCCGCCGGCGAACTCGCCACCGCGACCTTCAACGTCGAGAACCTCGCCCCCGGCGACCCGCAGAGCAAGTTCGACGGCCTCGCCGCGGCCGTCGTCGGCAACCTCCGCTCGCCCGACCTGATCGCCCTGGAGGAGATCCAGGACAACTCCGGCGCGACCGACAACGGCGTCGTCGCCGCCGACCAGACGGTGGCCAAGCTGGTCACCGCGATCAGCGCGGCCGGCGGCCCGGCCTACTCCTCCCGCCAGATCAACCCGGTGAACGACCAGGACGGCGGCCAGCCCGGCGGCAACATCCGCCAGGTCTTCCTCTACCGCACCGACCGCGGCCTGACCTTCACCGACCGCCCCGGCGCCGGCTCGACCACCGCCAACTCGGTCGTCAACAACGCCGGCACGCCCGCGCTCGCCTACTCCCCCGGCCGGATCGACCCCGCCAACTCCGCGTTCAACGCCAGCCGCAAGCCGCTCGCCGGCGAGTTCCGCTGGAACGGCCGCCCGGTCTTCGTGATCGCCAACCACTTCAACTCCAAGGGCGGCGACCAGCCCCTCTTCGGCCGCTACCAGCAACCGTCCCGCCCCTCCGAGACCCAGCGCCACGCCCAGGCCACCGCGGTGAAGGCCTTCAGCGACCAGATCCTCGCCGTCGACCCGAACGCCTCGGTCGTCGTCCTCGGCGACATCAACGACTTCGAGTTCTCGCAGACCACCGACCTCCTCACCGCCGGCGGCACCCTGGTCGACCTCCCCCGCACCCTCCCCCTCGCCGAGCGCTACACCTACGTCTACGAGGGCAACTCCCAGGTGCTGGACCACATCCTCATCTCCCCCGCCCTCGCGGCCAAGGCCTACAGCTACGACATCGTCCACCTCAACAGCGAGTTCGCCACCCAACTGAGCGACCACGACCCCCAGATCGTCCGCATCCCCCTCCCGTAGCCCACCCCGCCCCACCCGGCTCCCCCCTGCCCCGGCGTCACCACCCCGACGCCGGGGCAGCGCCGTACCCGCGGGAGACCGTACGCGCTCCGGCCTTCGCCGGGTGCGGGCGCGGGCACGGGGTGGGGGTATGTGATTCGGGTCATTCGGGGTGTACGGGAACTCACCGGGGCAGGGGGACGACTGGTGGGGGGTGAGTGGGATGTCGCCGGGTGGCCGGCCGTTGAGTGTGCTGGCGGGGTTCGCCCTGCTGCTGGTGGTGGTGTTCGTCGTGGCCTTCGTGGTGGGGCGCGGGGCCGGGCCGGTGGCGCCCGGGCTGACGCCCGGGGGCGGGGGCGGCGGGAAGCCCGGGACGGGGCATCAGATGGGGGCGGGCCGGTGAGGGCGACCGCGGAGGCCGATGCGCTGGTGAGCACCGATCTGGCGGTCGGCGGGATGACCTGTGCGGCCTGCGTGGGCCGGGTGGAGAAGCGACTGGCCCGGATCGAGGGCGTGAGCGCCGGGGTGAACCTGGCCACCGGACGGGCGCGGGTGCTGCACCCGGCCGCGGTGGGCGTCGAGGAGCTGGTCGCGGCGGTCGAACGGGCCGGGTACACCGCCGAATTGGCCGAGCCCGGGACGGGCCTGGACAGTACCGGGCCGGAGGACGCCGAAGACCGGTGGCGGCTGCTGGTGACGGCCCTGCTGGCCGTGCCCGTGGTGGTGCTGTCGATGGTGCCCTCGCTCCAGTTCCCGGCCTGGCAGTGGGTCTGCTTCGGGCTGGCGCTGCCGGTGGTGAGCTGGGGCTCGGCCGGGTTCCACCGCCGGGCCCGGCAGGGCCTGCGGCACGCGGCGGCGACCATGGACACCCTGGTGAGCCTCGGTGTGGTCGCGTCGTTCGGCTGGTCCGCGTACGCGCTGCTGTTCGGCGGGGCGGGCGCGATCGGCATGCGGATGCCGTTCTCGCTGACCGCCGACGGCGGCGGCGCCGCGCACGTCTACCTGGAGGCGGCCGTCGGGGTGCCGCTGTTCGTACTGGCCGGGCGGCTGCTGGAGGGCCGGGTGCGGCGGCGCAGCGGTTCGGCCCTGCGGGCGCTGGCCGAGCTGGGCGCCAAGGAGGTCTGCGTCCGCGATCCGCGCACCGGCGAGGAGCGGCTGCTGCCGATCGAACGGCTTTTGCCGGGGCAGGAGTTCGTGGTCCGGCCGGGCGAGCGGGTGGCCACCGACGGGGTGGTGGTCGAGGGCGGTTCGGCGCTGGACCTGAGCCTGCTGACCGGTGAGTCGGTGCCGGTGGAGGTCGGGCCGGGCGACCGGGTGGCGGGCGCCACGGTGAACGTCGGCGGGTCACTGGTGGTGCGGGCGACGGCGGTCGGCGCGGACACCCAACTGGCCCGGATCACCGCGCTGGTGGCGGACGCCCAGGCGGGCAAGGCCAGGGCGCAGCGGCTCGCGGACACGGTCGCCGGGGTGTTCGTGCCGTGTGTGCTGACGGTGGCGGTCTGCGTGCTGGGCTTCTGGCTGGGCGCGGGCGCCGATCCGCAGGCGGCGGTGACGGCGGCGGTCGCCGTCCTGGTGGTGGCCTGCCCGTGCGCACTGGGCCTGGCCACGCCGACCGCGCTGCTGGCCGCGACCGGGCGCGGAGCCGAACTGGGCGTGCTGGTGCGCGGTCCCGAGGTGCTGGAGAGCCTGCGCCGGGTCGACACCGTGGTGCTGGACAAGACGGGCACGCTGACCACCGGCCGGATGGAGCTCACGGCGGTGGCCGTGGCGGTCGGCGCGGGGGTCGGCGAGGAGCGGGTGCTGCGGCTCGCGGGAGCGGTCGAGCACCGGTCGGAGCACCCCGTCGGGCGGGCCGTCGTGGGGGCGGCCCGGGCCCGGTGCGGCTCCGAACCGCTGGCGGGGGTGGCCGGGTTCACGGCCACCGCCGGCGTCGGGGCGTCCGGGGAGGTCGAGGGCCTCCTGGTGCGGGTGGTGCGCCCGGAGGCGGTCGGCGGGCCGCTGCCGGAGGAACTGGCGCGGGCGCGGGCGGACGCCTCGGCGGCGGGCCGCACACCGGTGGTGGTGGAGCTGGACGGGCGGCCGGCGGCCGTGCTGGCGGTCGGCGACACGGTGCGCTCGGGCAGTTGGCGTGCGCTGCACCGGCTGCGCGGCATGGGCCTGGAGCCGGTGCTGCTGACCGGGGACGGTCCCGGCGCGGCGCGGGCCGTCGCGGCGGAGCTGGGCATCGAGCGGGTGCACGCCTCGGCCTCGCCGGAGCGCAAGGCGGAGGTGGTGGCGGAGCTGAGGGCCGCCGGTCGGACCACTGCGGTGGTCGGTGACGGGGTCAACGACGCCGTCGCACTGGCCTCGGCGGACCTCGGGGTGGCGCTCGCCTCGGGAAGCGACGCGGCGATCGGCGCGGCCGGGCTGACGCTGGTGCGCGGGGACATCGAGGCGGTGGTGGACGCCGTCCGGCTGGCCCGGCGCACCCTGGCGACGATCCGGGTGAACCTGCTCTGGGCGTTCGGGTACAACGTGGTGCTGATCCCGCTGGCGGCGGTGGGGTTGCTGAACCCGATGCTGGCGGCGGTGGCGATGTCGCTGAGTTCGCTGCTGGTGGTGGGCAACAGCCTGCGGCTGCGGACGTGGCGCCCCGGGCGCGGCGCCGGCCGTACGGACTCCGGTGGCACGACGGGTGCGGCGGGCACGGCGGGTGCGGCGGGTGCGGCGTGGTGAGCGGGCGGACGGCCCGGGTGCTGGGGGCGGCCCGGCGGTTGCGGGTGGCCGGGCCGCCGGTGGCGGCGGCCGGGGTGGCGCTCGCGCTGCTCTCGGGGTGGACGGCGGTCGGCGGGGCCGGGACGGCGCGCCCGGTCGAGGTGGAGCCCGGGTGGCTGCTGCTGCCCACCGCGAGCGGGGCGCCGGTCACCGCCGCCTTCTTCACGGTCCGCAACCCGGGCGACATCCCGGACGAGCTGACCTCCGCCGGCTGGGAGTTCGGCGGCAAGGTGACGCTGAAGCGGCATCTGCACCAGGGTGCCTCGGGCCGGTGGGCGCCGGCCGCGTCGCTGCCGGTGCCGGAGCGCGGCGCGTTGGTGATGTCGCCGGAGGACTCCGATCTGATGATCACCAATCCGCCGCCGCTGAAGGTCGGGCAGTGGGTGGAGTTCACGCTCGGCTTCCGCAACAGTCCACCGGTGCGCGTCAGGGCGGAGGTCCTGCCGCCCGGCGGTCGGCGCGGCGGCTGACCCGGGGCGGCGGCCCGGTCGGGCGGCGGCCGGGCCGGGCCGGTGACGGCCGGTCCGGAGCGGCCGTCCCGCACGGGGCACCGGGCGCCGCCAGGGGCGCGGCTCGGGATTGTCGGCCGGGTCCGGTAGTTTGTGCCCATCCTGCGGAGGGCGCCGGGAAGCCGCGTGCCCGACCCGAAGGTCCTGTGCCCGTCCGTGTCACGCCGTCACGCCCTCGCGCCGTCACGTCGCGCCCGGACGCACCCACGCCCGTACCCGCTGCACCGGCACCCGCCGCCACACCCAGGAGCTCTCCCATCAACACCGTGATACGCCGGACTGCCCGCACGACCCTGGTCGCGGCCGCCTGCGGCACCGTTCTCGCCACCGGCCTCGCCGCCTGCGGCACCGTGCAGCAGCTCAGTGCCGCCGACAAGGTGTCCACCGCGTTCGAGAAGCTCGGCCAGGGCAAGTCCTTCAGCGCCAAGCTGTCGCTCGCCGCCACCGCCGAGCAGATCGAGGCGTTCGGGACGGCCACCGGCGAGAAGATCGAGAAGGACGAGGCGGCCGCGCTCGCCGCCGTCAGCCTGTCCGTCGCGGTCAGCGCCGACAAGCCGCTGAAGGACGTCCAGCCGTCCAAGGGCGCCGACGGCGCGGCCCCGAAGACCGACCCGTCGCTCTCCTCCTCCTTCGCGCTCACCGGCAAGGGCGGGGCGTCGCTGTTCGAGCTGCGCCAGGTCGGCGACCGGGCCTTCGCGAAGGCGGACCTGGCCGGCTTCGTGAGCCTCACCGGTGAGGACGCCTCCGAGGTCGACCAGCTGACCGCGAGCCTGCCGGCCGCCATCCAGGGTGCGCTGACGGGCAAGTGGGTCGCCTTCGACGCCAAGGAGCTCGCGGGAGCCGGCGCGGCGGACGTCGCGGGCACCGCCGGGGCCTCCGCCGCGCCGTCGCTCGACCCCAAGCTCACGGACGGCCTGACCGCGTCGCTGAAGGACATCCTCAACAACGACCTGTCCTTCGAGGACAAGGGGAAGAAGGACGGCAAGGAGCGGATCACCGTCACCGCCCCGGCCCGCAAGCTGGCGAACGACCTGCTGAAGGCCTTCGCGCCGCTCACCAAGGACCTCCCGGACGTCGACGCGCTGCCGAAGACCGCCCCGACGGAGATCCCGGACCGCAACCTGTCCCTGGACGTCGTCCTCGACGGCGGCGCGCTGTCCGCCGTCACCTTCGACCTCGCCCAGCTGGAGGAGAAGGCCACCGCCACCCCGCTACCGCTGCAGATCGCGTTCGGCAAGGACGCCCCGGCGGTCCAGGCGCCCGCCGACGCCGCCACGATCACCTCCGACGACATCCTCGGCCTGCTGGGCACCTTCGCCGGCGGCGCGTTCGGCGCGGACCCGCTGGGCGCCGGGGCCGACGGCACCGGCACCGGCATCGGCGGCCCGGGCGAGGCGGCGGCGCCGCTCACCGACGCCCAGGTCAAGGAGCTGACCGCCGGCGGCACGATGAACGAGGAGCAGGTCCGGCTCTACAACAAGCTGGGCATGAGCTACCAGGACATCAAGGACCTCGCCGCCATGGGCTCCTGACCGTGAACCCGCCGCCGCCGGGCGTCCGTCTCCTTCGCTGAGGGGGCTGCCCGGTCGGCGGGCGGCCTCGGCCGTACCGACCGAGGAGTGTCCCGTGAGGAAGACCAGGACGGCGTTGGCCGCCGCCGCTCTCGCCGCCGTCGCCGTGACGGCGGCGCCCGCCGTCGCCGTGGCGGAGCCGATGCACTGCACCAGCCCGACCTGGGGCGGGGAGTACCTGTGCGGCAACGAGTACGGCTCGCCCGGCATGGCGGAGTACGCCTACCGGGACGGCCGCCGCCAGGTGTTCGTCATCGGCACCGACCACGCGGTGTGGACGCGATCGAGCAGCGCGTCCGGCAAGAAGGGCTCCTGGTCGTCGCTGGGCGGCTACCTGATCGGCGGCGTCGGCATCAGCGCCTCCGACACGGGCAACGGCCGGTTCGAGATCGCCGCCAGGGGCACGGACTACAAGCTCTGGGCGCGACGCCACGCCGAGGACGGCAGCTGGAGCGCCTGGA
>NZ_JBHVER010000152.1:0-20349 GCF_042802195.1 Kitasatospora sp. NPDC057500
CGCCGCCGCAGCCTGGTCCTGGCAGGGCCAGGCTGCGGCGGCGGCGGTCACCAGCCGTTGGCGACGGCCACCACGCCGCCGTCCACCACGAGGTCCTGGCCGGTGATGTAGGAGGCGCGCGGGGAGAGCAGGAAGGCCACCGTCTCGGCGACGTCCGCCGCCTCGCCCAGCCGCCCGAGCGGCACCGCGGCGCGTACGGCGTCCTGCTGGGCCGGTTCGGTGATCACCTCGTGGAACATCTCGGTGACGATGTAGCCGGGGCTGACCGAGTTGATCCGGATGCCGCGCCCGGCGAGCCCGCTGCCGAGGGTGCGGGCGAGGTTGTGCACGGCCGCCTTGGTCGCCGCGTACACGGGGGCGTTGGGCAGGCCGCGGTGCAGCGTCCAGGAGGCGTTGAGGACGATCGACGCGCCGCCGGTGGACTTCTCCAGCAGGGGCAGGGCGTGCTGGACGGTGAAGAAGACGCCCTTGAAGTTGACGTCCACGGTGCGGTCGAAGCTCTCCTCGGTCACCTCGTCCGGGGTCTCGAAGACGCCGACGCCGGCGTTGGCGAACACGCCGTCGAGGCGGCCGTGGCGCTCCTCCACCCGGGCGGCCAGCCGGGCCAGATCGGCGGGCCTGGCGGAGTCGGCGCGGACGGCCGACAGCCTTGCGCCGCCGCCGAGTTCGGCCTCGGCGCGGCGCAGCCGGGCGTCGTCGCGGCCGGTGATCACGACGCTCGCGCCACGGTCGAGCAGCAGCCGCGCGGTGGCGAGGCCCATGCCGCTGGTCCCGCCGGTGATCAGCACTGTCCGGCCGTCGAAGTCGCGGGTCGCGTCGTGGCCGTTCCCGGTCGCGCCGCTCCCGTTCGCGCCGCGCTCCTTCGCGCCGCTTTCCTTCGCGTTCGCGTTGCTCTCGTTCACGTTGCTCTCGTTCGCGTTGGTCATGCCTCCACCCTCGCGGCGCCCGGCGGGCCGGACCAGGCCCGCCCGATC
This sequence comes from Kitasatospora sp. NPDC057500, assembly GCF_042802195.1. Taxonomy (NCBI): domain Bacteria; kingdom Bacillati; phylum Actinomycetota; class Actinomycetes; order Kitasatosporales; family Streptomycetaceae; genus Kitasatospora; species Kitasatospora sp. NPDC057500. Next base: position 975 of record NZ_JBHVER010000152.1, read on the forward strand.
CCGGGTCCGGCAGGACCACCCTTGCGAGTTGATACCCCCTGGGGGTATGTTTCCCACGCCTCGAAGATATACCCCCTCCCGGTATAGGAGAACGTGGTCATGTCCGACACCACCGCCGCGTCCGCGGCACCGGCCGCGCCGCCCGCGGCACCCTCGCCCCGCCGCTGGACGGCGCTCGGGCTCATCGCCCTCGCCCAGTTCATGGTGATCATGGACACCTCGATCATCGGGGTCGCCCTGCCCGAGATGCAGTCCGCGCTGGGCTTCAGCCAGGAGGGCCTGTCCTGGGTCTTCAACGCCTACGTCGTGGCCTTCGGCGGGCTCCTGCTGCTCGGCGGCCGGCTCTCCGACCTGTTCGGCGCCAAGCGCCTGTTCGCCACCGGCTGGGCCGTCCTCGCCGCCGGCTCGCTGCTCGCGGGCCTCGCCGGCGACCCCGCGCTGGAACTCACCGGCCGCGCCGTCCAGGGCGCCGGCTCCGCGCTGATCGCCCCGGCCGCGCTCACCCTGCTGATCAGCCTGTTCGGCGCCCGCCCGCAGGAGCTCGGCAAGGCGCTCGCCCTCTACGGCGCGGCGGCCCCGGCCGGCGGCACCGCCGGCGTGTTCCTCGGCGGTGTCATCACCCAGTACCTCAGCTGGGAGTGGGTCTTCTACGTCAACATCCCGGTCGCCCTCGGCGTCCTGCTCGCCACCCCCGGCGTGATGCCCGCCGCCCCCGCCCGCCGCGGCTCGGTGGACTGGCTCGGCGCACTCACCGCCACCGCCGGCCTGGCCGTCTCCGTCTACGCCATCGTCCGTGCCCCGCAGACCGGTTGGGGCTCGGCGGGCACCTGGCTGGTCCTGGCGGGCGGCGTGCTGCTGATCCTCGCCTTCGTCGCCCTCCAGGCCAAGCGGCGCGAGCCGCTGATGCGCCCCGGCATCTGGCGCAGCCCCAACCTGGCCGGCGCCAACCTCGCCCAGCTGCTGATGGCCGCCGCCTGGATCCCGATGTGGTTCTTCCTCAACCTCTACCTCCAGCAGGTGCTCGGCCTCAAGGCCTTCGCCTCCGGCGCCGCGCTGCTTCCGATGACCGCCGCCATCATGCTGATGATGATCGTGCTGGCGCCCCGGCTGATCGCCCGCTTCGGCCCCAAGCCACTGATCGTCACCGGTCTGCTGGCCCTCGCCGGCGGCATGGTCTGGCTCTCCTTCGCCCGCCCCGACGGCAACTTCGCCGTGGACGTACTGCCCGCCTCACTGCTCGCCGCCGCCGGCATGTCGCTCGCCTTCATCCCCTCGCTCGGCACCGCGCTCACCGTGCCGAACCCGGCCGAGGGCGGCCTGGCCTCCGGCATCGTCAACACCAGCTACCAGATCGGCTCCGCGCTCGGCCTGGCCGCGATGACCGCCGTGGCCGCCGCCAACGGCTCCCGCGAACTCGGCGACCCGGCCGCGCTGACCGACGGCTTCTCCGCCGCCTTCCTGGGCGCCGCCGCCCTCGCCCTGCTCGGTGCGCTCGCCTCCGCGCTCACCATCCGTACCGCGAAGAGCAGTTGACCCGCCCGCGCGAACGCCCTCTCCCCCGCCATTCCCCGTCCCCGCCCCCGCCCCCGCCCCCGCCCCCGCCTATCCGGTGGGGGCGGGGGCCTTGTCCGCAACCGCTCCGGGGAACCGCTCCGGAGATCTCCGGGGGAACTCCGGGAACGATCGGTCCGCAGGATGATCCGGCCCGCCCGGGCCGGGGCGGAGGCTGGGTCCGGGGGACGGGCGTCATGGACCTCGGAGGAACGAATGACGCACAGTGGCAGGACGGTTCGGCGTACGGTGGGGGCGGTCGCGGTGGCCGGCGCCCTGACCGCGGCGGCGGCGGCACCGGTGGCCGCCGCGCCCGGCGGGCCCGCGCACGCGGCGACCCGCACGGCGATGCAACAGGCGCTCCAGTCCTCGGAACTGCCGGGGATGATCGCCACCGCCGTCGACACCGAAGGAAGTTGGTCGGCTGCCGTCGGAACGGCGGACACCACGACTGGACGGCCGAGGTCGACGCGGGAGCGGTTCCGGATCGGCAGCGTGACCAAGCCCTTCATCGCGACCGTGGTACTCCAGCTCCAGGCCGAGGGACGGCTCGACCTCGACGACACCGTGGAGCGGTGGCTGCCCGGCCTGGTGAGCGGCAACGGGAACGACGGATCGGCCGTCACCGTCCGCCAGTTGCTCAACCACACCAGCGGCGTCTTCGACTACGGCGACGATCCCGGCATGGGCGCGGTCCTGTTCACCCCGGCGTTCCTCGCCCGGCGCTACGACACCTACAGCCTGGAGCAGTTGGTGCGGATCGCGCTCGCCCATCCCCCGGTCTTCGCGCCGGGGACCTCGTACCGGTACTCCAACACCAACTACCTGCTGGCCGGGATGGTCATCGAACGGGTGACCGGCCGCCCGTACGGCGAGGAGGTGGAGCGGCGGATCGTCCGACCGCTGGGGCTGACCGGGACGAGCGCGCCCGGCACCGCGACCACCCTGCCCCGGCCGCACGCACGCGGCTACTCGACGCTGTTCGGCGGCTCGGCGACGCCCCTGGACGTCACCGAGCTCAACCCGTCGATGGCCGGATCGGCGGGCGCGATCGTCTCCACCACCACCGACCTGACCCGCTTCCTCTCCGCCCTGATGCGCGGACGGCTGCTCCCCCAGGCCGAGTTGGACGAGATGACCGCGCCCGGACCGCACGGCAGCGGCGGCCTCGGCCTGGGCTCCGGGACGCTCTCCTGCGGCGTCACCGTCTGGGGGCACGACGGCGGCATCCACGGGTCGTCGACGATGGCGCTGACCACCCGGGACGGACGGCACGCCCTGGCGCTCAACACCAACGCCGACTGGTTCCGCGACAAGATGCCCTTGGCCGAGGCCGAGTTCTGCGGCCGGCAGGTCGAGCAGCGCCCACAGGGCTGACCCGTCCCACCGGACCGGCCCGGCCGGGAGTCTCAGGACTCCCGGCGGGCCCCTTCCGCCGGGACCGCCCGGTAGACGTCCGGCTCGGCGTAGCCGGCCTTCGCGAAGGCGTCCACCACCGCGTCGGCCACCGCCTGCGCCTTCGCCGTCTCCGTCAGCGCGATCACCGAGCCGCCGAAGCCGCCCCCGGTCATCCGCGCGCCGAGCGCCCCGGCGGCGACGGCGGTGTCGGCCGCGAGGTCGGTCTCCGGGCAGGAGGTCCGGTAGTCGTCACGCAGCGAGGCGTGGCCGGCGGTGAGGATGGGGCCCAGCGCGGCGGGCCCGTGGTGCTCCAGCTCGTCGAGCGCCCGCACGACCCGGTCGTTCTCGGTCACCACGTGGCGCACCAACGGGACCAGGTCCGCGGGAAGTCGGGCGAAGGCGGCGGGCAGGTCCGCGGGCGCGAGGTCGCGCAGGGCGGACAGCCCGAGCAGGGCGGCGGCCCGCTCGCAGCCGGCCCGCAGCGCGGCGTAGGCGCCGTCGGCGAGGTCGTGCTGCACCCGGGTGTCGAGCACCAGCAGGGTGAGCCCGGCACCCGCCAGGTCGAGCGGTACGTACCGGGCGGAGAGGTCGCGCGTGTCCAGGTACAGAGCGGCCCCGGCGCGACAGACCATCGAGGCCATCTGGTCCATGATCCCGCAGGGCACGCCGACGAACTCGTTCTCGGCGCGCTGCGCGATCAGCGCCAACTCACCTGCTTCCAGCTTGAGTTCGTAGAGATCGTTGTAGGCGGCGGCGACGGCGCACTCCAGTGCGGCGGAGGAGGAGAGGCCCGCGCCGCCGGGCACGTCGCTGTCGAGCAGCACATCGGCGCCGCCCACCCCGTGCCCGGCCCGGCGCAGCGTCCAGACGACGGCGGCGGGGTACGCCGCCCAGCCGGCCACGCCGCCCGGGGCGAGCCCGGTGACGTCCAGTTCGACGGCCGCGCCGGGCACCCGGGTGGAGGCCAGCCGCAGCACCCCGTCGTCACGGCGGCGGACGTAGGCGCGCACGGCCTGCGGGATGGCGATCGGCAGCACGAACCCGTCGTTGTAGTCGGTGTGTTCGCCGATCAGGTTGACCCGGCCGGGGGCCGCCCAGACGCCCTCGGGGGCGTGGCCGTAGAGCTCTTCGAAGGTGCTGGCGGGAGCAGTGCCGGTGGTGGTCATCCCTGCGGTCCTCCGTCGGTGGGCGTGGCGGTGTCTGCGGCCGTGGGCGCAGCGGCGGGGGCGGGCGCCGCCTCGCGCAGGCGCCGGGCGGCGTCCTCGGGGGCGACGTCGTTCATGAACGCCTCCATCCCGGACTCCGTGCCGGCCAGGTACTTGAGTTTGTCGGCCGTCCGCCGGACGGTGAACAGCTCCAGGTGGAGGGCGAATTCGGCCTCCTGGCCGGCCGGCGCCTGGTGCCAGGCGGCGATGTAGGGCGCGCGCACGCGGCGCCCGCCGTCGGCCGGGTCGGTGAAGAGGTTGTCGAACCGGCGCAGCAGGTCGAGGTAGACCCGGGCGAACTCGGCGCGCTCGGCCTCGTGGAGGCGGGTGAGGTCGGGGACGCGACGGTTCGGGTGGAGGTGCACCTCGTAGGGCCAGCGGGCGGCGAAGGGCACGAAGGCGGTCCAGTGCTCGCCGGTGAGGACGACGCGCGAGGAGGTCCGCTCGGCGGCGAGCAGGTCCTCGAAGAGGTTGCGGCCGGTGGCGGCGCGGTGCCGGGCGGCCTGGTCGAGCATCCGGGCGGTCCGCGGGGTGGTGAAGGGCAGCGCGTAGATCTGGCCGTGCGGGTGGGCGAGGGTCACGCCGATCTCGGTGCCGCGGTTCTCGAAGCAGTACACCTGCTGAACGCCGGGCCGGGCGGAGAGCGCGGCGGTGCGGTCGGTCCAGGCGTCGAGCACCAGGCGGGCGCGGTCCTCGTCCAGGTCGGCGAAGGAGGCGTCGTGGTCGGCGGTGAAGCAGACCACCTCGCACCGGCCGACGCCGGGTCGGCGGCTGAGCAGTTGCCCGTCGGCGGAGGGCACCACGGGGTGGGTGCCGGGCTCCCCCGCGAGGGACGGGAAGCGGTTCTCGAAGACGGCCACCTGGTAGTCGGCCGCCGGGATCTCGCTGAGCCGGCCGTCGCGGCTGGGGCAGAGCGGGCACTCGTCGGCCGGCGGGTGGTAGGTGCGCGCCTGCCGGTGGGCGGCGACGGTCACCCAGGCGCCGGTCAGCGGGTCGAGCCTCACCTCGGAGGAGGGCTCGGCGGCGTCCAGCGGGCGTCGGTCGGCGACCGTCCGGTCCGCGGGCGGCGCGCCCCGGTCGTAGTAGATCAGCTCTCGGCCGTCGGCGAGTTCGGTGACGGTCCTGGTCGTCGTCGTACCGGCCGGCCCGGCCGCATCGGTCACCGTCGCGGGCATGACGTGCTCCCTCTCATGGGGCTTCCCTTCAACCACATGACCAAACAATATCGAACATGAACCAACATGCGAGCCATCGGCCAGGCCATCAGCCGGAAGCCGGGTGCCAGGGAGCGTCGGGCCGGGTCGGCATCGGGTCCGCCGCGAGCCGCAGCGCGTAGACGTCGCGCCCTCCGGGGTCGGACACCGGGCCGAGGTACTCGTGCCCGGTGAGGTGGCACCAGGCCGGCAGGTCGAGCGGCGCCGCCGGATCGGTGCTGACGATGTGCACCGTCGTCCCGGCGGGGTGGCCTGCGATGCGCTTGCGCAGGTGCAGCAGCAGGGTGACGCAGAGCATGCCGGTGCCGTCCACGACGACCGGGCCGGCTCCGGGCGCGGGGGCGGCGGGCGTCCGGGCGGCGGTCACGCGGCACCCGCCTCGACCGGGAGGGCCGCCAGGCGCCATTCGAGCATCCCGTCGGCGAGCCGCTTCGCGCTCCGGCCGCGCGCCGCCAGCAGCCGGACGGCGTCGTGGGCGAGCACGCAGTTGGCGCCGCGGCAGTACGCGACGACCTCCGCCCCGGCGGGCAGCTCCGCGAGCCGCGCCTCCAGTTGGTCGAGCGGGACGGAGAGCGCGCCGGGGATGTGCCCGGCCGCGTACTCCTCGGCCGGCCGCACGTCGACGACGGTGGCGGTCCCCGCCCTCACCCGCGCCAGCAGCTCCTCACGGGTGAGGTGGTCGGTGTCCTGCGGCCCGAGATAGGCGGCGCGGGCCTGCCCGGTCGCCGCCAGGTGGGCCAGCGCGACCTGCTGGAGCTGCGCGTACAGGGCGGCGACGTCGTCCCCGGCGAGGCGGTAGTGGATGCGCACGCCGTCGCGCCGGGTGGCCACCAGCCCGGCCTGCCTGAGGGTCTGCAGGTGGGCGGAGGCGGTGGTCAGCCCGAGCCCGGCGGCCTTGGCGAGGGCGTCGACGCTGCGCTCGCCCTGGGCGAGCAGGTCCAGCAGTTCCAGGCGCTTGCCGTTGGACAGCGCCTTGCCGGTGGTGGCCAGCGCATCGAACAGCGCAGCCTTGCGTGTGGGATCTCCCATGACATCCTCCATAAATCCATGGAATATTGTAGAAGTGTCCGGGTGAGCCTGTCACCCCGCCATTCCCGCGGATCCCGCCCATTCTGGAGGACGGTCGTGAACGACATGACCTTCGCCGACGATCAGCTGACGCCCCTGGTGGACACCGGCCCGGGCAACAGCCCCTACCTGCTCGACCTCGGCAACGGCCGCGCCCTCGCCGTCCTGGCCGGCGGCCCGCAGGACCGGGCGCGGGCCACCGGCCACTGTCTGGAGGACGGCACGTGACCGCCACCACGTCCGGCACCGCCGCCACCGCCCACCGCTCCGGCGTCCGGCTCGGGCTCCGCGCCAACCTCGCCCAGTTCACCCTGCTGGTCGCCGTCAACGCCCTGGTCGGCGGCATGCTCGGCCAGGAACGCACCGTCCTGCCGCTGCTCGCCGACCGCACCTTCCACCTCTCCGCCTACACGGCCGCGCTGACCTACATCGTGGCGTTCGGCGCGACCAAGGCCGTCACCAACTTCTTCGCCGGCGCCCTCTCCGACCGCTACGGCCGCAAGCCGGTCCTGGTGGCCGGCTGGCTGCTCGCCGTCCCGGTGCCGCTGCTGCTGATCTGGGCGCCGACCTGGGGCTGGGTGGTGTTCGCGAACGTCCTGCTCGGCGTCAACCAGGGGCTGACCTGGTCGACCACCGTCATCATGAAGATCGACCTGGTCGGCCCCGCCCGCCGGGGCCTGGCCATGGGCTTCAACGAGGCCGCCGGCTACCTCGCCGTCGCCGCCACCGCGATGGGCACCGGCGCCATCGCCGCGCACTGGGGGCTGCGCCCTCAGCCGTTCCTGCTCGGCATCGCGTACGCCGCACTCGGCCTGGGCCTGTCCGTGCTCGCCGTACGCGAGACCCGGGAACACGCCCGCGCCGAGGCCGCCCTCCACCCGGCCGTCCCCGCGAATCCCGACCACCACGGCGAGCTGACCACGGGGCAGGTCGCCCGCACCACCAGCCTCACCGACCGGGCGCTGTCCTCGGCGAGCTGGGCGGGCATGGTCAACAACCTCAACGACGCCCTCGCCTGGGGGATCTTCCCGCTGCTGTTCGCGGCCCACGGCCTGTCGGTCGCCCGGATCGGGCTGCTCGCGGCCCTGTATCCGGCGGTCTGGGGGCTGGGCCAGATCCTGACCGGGTGGTGGTCGGACCGGATCGGCCGCAAGCACCTGATCACGGCGGGCATGCTCCTGCAGGCCGTCGCCATCGGCCTGGTCGCTGCCGGCACCACGTTCCCGGTGTGGGCGCTCGCCCAGGTCCTGCTCGGCGCCGGCACCGCACTGGTCTACCCGACCCTGCTGGCCGTGATCGGCGACGTCGCCCACCCGGCCTGGCGCGCCCGGGCCGTCGGGGTCTACCGGTTGTGGAGGGACGGCGGCTTCGCCGTCGGCGCCCTTCTCGCGGGAGCCCTCGCGGATGCCTACGGCGTGACCACCGCGATCTGGGCGGTCGCGGGGCTGACGGCCGTCGCGAGTGCGGTCGTGGCCGTCCGGATGTACGAGACCCACCCGCGCCCGGCAGGGCTGCACACCCCGGCGAATGGGCCGGAGGTGCCAGTGGACCAACGGCGTGATTCCGTCGGCTCAGATGAGGCTCTGGCTCAGATTCTATGATCCGTGACTACAAGTCACCGATCAGATCTCGAAAAGGACTTCCTCTTGTGGCGGGATCGGAGGGTCAAGGATGTCGCGGAGGCGGGCGATGTCCTGGCGCCACTTCGACCAGTTCGCAGCTTCGGCCCACAACTCGGCGAGCTCGGACCGGTTGGAGACCGCTTGGTCCAGGGCGTCGACGGCGAGCATTCGAAGGTCTGCGGGCAACTCAGGTAGCGGCGCTGACGGGCCATAGTTCGAACATGCCGGACGGCCGTCAGGATGTTGGGCGACGACCAGGGCCGCCGCGGCCACTGCACGCTCGCCGTCGTAGGTACCCAGGAAGTCCGCAGGCCCGGCGGCACGCTTGAGCACGCCCCGGATCATGGCTTCGCGTTCTTCCAGTGCGGCCTCGTCCAGGTCGTCGGCGAAGTCGGCGGCGGTGTCGTTGTCGAAGGGGCCGATGTCCCAGGTGCCCATGTCTCTCCTCACGTGGCCGTCCGGGGATCTTCGCACTGGCCGCCGACAGTGAGGCCAGGAGGCAAGCAGTACCCGCTTGCGCAGGAGCTTGGATTCTGGCTCGACTTTCAAACTGAGCCAGAACCCACTTCACCCCGGTAAAGAACAAACGGCGCCTTCGAGCGCTCAGGTGAGTGGCCGCCGGGCACTGCGGCAGTGAGACGCGTAGGCAGGAGCCCGCCGGGCGGCAGCCGGGCGGTGGGGTGGGTAGGACCAGGGTGGCGCGGCCGGGGTGGGATGGCCGTGGTCGCGCGGTCGAAGAACGGCACGGCCGCAGCGCGGTGAACGGCACGGCACGGGCCCTGTGCGTCAACGGGCCGCAGGGCGGTGCTGGTGGCGCGGTCGGGTGCCGAGGCTGTGGAGGCGGGCGGGTGGCGGGGTCGGCGTGGGGGTGTGCCAGGCGCGTGTGGCCAGGGCGGCTGCGGTCAGGGCGAGGGTGCCGAGGGCGGCGGTGGCGGTGGGGAGGCCGGCGGTGGCGCCGAGCCGGCCGGCCAGCGGGTAGGCGAGCAGCCAGCAGCCGTGCGAGAGCGAGAACTGGGCCGCGAAGGCGGCGGGCAGGTCGGCGGGCGGCACGGCGGAGCGCAGCAGGCGTCCGCCCGGGGTGAGGATCAGCGAGCCGGCCGCGCCCAGCCCGGTCCACAGGGCGAGCAGCGCGGGCCAGCGCCATCCGCCGCCGCCCGCGGTCCGTCCCGCCGCAGTGACCACCACCAGCACGGCGAGCAGTCCCGCGACCGCGAAGGCCGCGGGCAGCATCACCGCCCGGTCCGCGACCCGGTCCAGTACCCGGGGCAGCAGCAGCGCGACCGTCATCGACCCGGCCCCGTACGCGCCGAGGGCGAGCGGCACGTCGCCCGCGGAGCGGCCCATCTCGTCGCGGACGTAGACGACGGTGTTGACGATCACCGTCGCCCCGCCGGCGGCGACGGCAAGGTCCAGGGCGAGCAGCGCACGCAGCCGAGGCACGGAGAGGAAGAGCCGGATCCCGGCCAGCGAGCGCGCCGCGACCGGCCGCATCCCGACCGGCCGCGTCCCGGTCGGCCCGCCCTCCTTGAGCACCCCGCCGCCCGGCAGGACCACCGACACGACCAGCACCGCCGAGGCCAGGAAGCCGGTCACCGTGCCCCAGAACAGCCAGCGGTAGCCGACCAGCGCCAGCAGCCCGGCGGCCAGGGCCGGGCTGACCAGGCTCTCGGTGTCGTAGGCGAGCCGGGAGAGGGACAGCGCCCGGGTGTAGTCGCGCTCCTCGGGCAGCACCTCGGGGATCACCGACTGGAACGCCGGGGTGAAGGTCGCCGAGGCCGCCTGCAAGACGAAGATCAGCAGATAGACCTGCCACACCGATCCGACGAACGGCAGCCCGAGCGCCACCCCGGCGCGCGCCAGGTCGGCGGCGGCCAGCAGGCGCCGGCGCGGGATCCGGTGCGCCAGCGCGGCGACGACCGGGGCGATCCCCACGTACGCGACCATCTTGATCGCCAGCGCGGTGCCCAGCACCGAGCCGGCGTCGGGCCCGGCGAGGTCGTAGGCGAGCAGGCCCAGCGCCACGGTGGCCAGGCCGGTGCCGGCGAGAGCCACCACCTGGGCGGTGAACAGGTGCCGGTAGGTGCGGTTGCGGAGCACGGAGAGCATCGGGGACTCCGTTCGGACTCGGCGCGGGGCCGGGGCGTCCCGTGCGGGCCGCCACCCCTCCAGAATAGGCCAACATGTGCATACGTGTGCACGCATTGACTAAAAAGAAGCCGCCCCGCCCCGAACCGGGCGAGGCGGCGGCGCACCGCGCTCAGTCGTGCGGCGGCAGCCCGCTGATCTGGTGGTCGGCCACGTTCAGCGCCTCGTGGACCAGTCGCCGCAGGTGCCCGTGCCGCAGCGTGTACACCACCCGCCGACCGTCCTTGCGGGTCGACACCAGCCCGGCCAGTCGCAGCTTGCCGAGGTGCTGGCTCACCGACGGGCGGGCCGCTCCGGCGGCCTCGGTCAGCGTGGTCACGTCCGCCTCCCCCTCGCTCAGCCGCTGGAGCAGCGCGAGCCGGGTGCGGTCGGCGAGCAGGGCGAGGATGCCGGCGGCCACGTCCAGCCGTTCGTCCGCGCCGGACTGCTGCGAGGCATGTGCACCTGATACCTGGAGGCTCCCGCTCATGGCCTCATCGTAGAGGGCGCGCGACCACCGTTCACCCGCCCGGCATCGCGCGGTTCACGCCCCTGCCGGCAACCCTCCCCCACTGTTCACCGGCCCGTTCCCCCGTCTCGCCGCCCCCGCCGCCACCGTGAGCCCGCCGAAGCCCTCGCCGCCGCACGCGCCACCATGCCCACAGCCGTACGCAACCCGGGCCGCCCGGCGTCCTGTCAGGCGGGGCCGACGGCTTCGGCAGCGCCGTCTGCCTGGCCGGACGCGGCAGGCTCCCCGCCTCGATCACCGACCACCAGGCGCTGCTGCCCAAGCCGTTCCGCCGACTCGCCGACTCACCCGCTCGCCGACTACGTCCGGCTGATCGGCCCCGCGCTGGACTGCTTCCCGGCGTACCTGGCGGGCGAGGGCGAGCAGTTCCACGTGCCCGGGGCAGGAGAACGCGATCTGCGGGGTGCAGTACCCGGTCGAGGTCGACGGCAGCACCGTCCGGACGACCCGGCCGATCGAGGAGGTCGTGCTCGTCGAGAAGTGACGCCCGGGATCCCGCGGGCACTGCGCCGCCCGCTCGCCCGTCGGGCGCAGCAGCGGGCGGGCGCAGCAGCGGGCGAGCGGCGCGGCCGGGTCAGGGCAGCACGTCGTAGGTGTAGACGGCGGTCGAGTCGAGGACGGACTCGGGCGTGGCGGCGGAGCCGAGCGGGGAGACGATCGGGTCCTTGAGCCGGTGGCCCTCCAGCACCGCCGGGGCGGACTGGTCGGGCAGGTAGTGCCGTCCGTTGCGCCGCATCCAGCCCTCCCAGAGCCGGTCGACGTTGCAGTGGTGCAGGTAGAACGCCGGGTCGTTGGGCGAGGAGGCCAGGCCCATGTCGCGGCCGATGTACACGTGCACCAGGTTGTGCAGGCCGAAGGGGTTGAACCCCTCCAGGCGGTTGCGGAAGCCCTCCGAGTCGACGTCCCACGGTGCGAAGTCGTAGACGGCGAGGTTGGGGTTGCCGGTCACCGGGTCGGTGTCGTACGCGGCCGCGACCTCCTCGGCGCTCGGCACGTTGGGCGCGTCGCGGCCGAGGGCCCGGCGCAGGCCGCGCGGAGGGTGGCGGTTGATCAGCGTGAGCGAGGAGTTGACGTCGATCCGGACCCGGAAGGCGTCGGGGTCGTTCGGGTTGGCCGGGTCCACGCCGAACGGGCCGTCCTTGACCGGCACGCCGCTGCCGCCCATGCAGGTCGGCTGCCAGAAGTCGCTGTCCGACGGCAGGTCGAGCACCGAGTCCGCCGTCCAGTCCCAGTAGGGCAGGCCGAAGGACGGGTCACCCAGCACGCGTTGGAGGTTGGCCTCCAGCAGGCCGAGCATGACCCGGTGCCAGGGCAGGAAGATCGGGCCGCGGTGGGCCGCGTTGCGGATGTTGGCGTCGCCGCCGGGCGGGACGGCGGTGCGCATCGCCAGCACGTGCCAGATCACGAAGAGGTCGTAGGTGCGGACGGGTTCGGCCGGGCCGGCGATGCCGAAGTCGGCGGTGGTGAAGGTGCTGTGCTCGCGTTTGAGCAGGTTGACGCCGGAGGTGTAGGCGTCGCGGACGGCGTTGTCGGTGAGGATGTTCCTGCGGACGACGGCGGCCATCTCAGCCACCTCCGTGCTCGTGGTCGTGGTCGCCGTGACCGCCCCCGCCGTGGCCGCCGTCGCCGTGCCCGCCCTGATCGGTGAACTCGTCGGGGTAGTTGTCGATCACCGCCTTGACGGCGTCCAGCGCCGAGAGGAACCGGTACGCGGGCAGCGCGTGGCAGTGCACATTGCCGTCCGGGTCCACGCCGAGGTGCGCGCCGATCGGGTGGCCGTCCACGGTGATCTCGTAACTCGTGGTGACGACGATCCGGTGACCGTCGTACATCGTCGTGCGGACCGTCCGCGCGGGCCCCGCGTGATGGGCGGCCGGCGGGCGCGGCAGGCTGCTGAGGTACCCGCCGAGCCTCGTCGGGGTGGCGGCAGCGGCCAGGCCTTCTGGGTCCATGGCTATCTCCCGGGCTACGGGCGGCCCCGGGCGTGCCCCGGGGCACGGACCTCCCGTCTCCCACCGTCCCGCAGAACCGGTCGGCGCGCGCGGCGAGGCCGTGTCCCGGGGCCTCAGCCGGCCCCGCCCTCCCGCAGGTCCGCGATCCGCCGGATCTTGCCGACCGAACGCTCCAGGCTGTACGGGTCCACCACCTCGGCCTCCACGCTCACGCCCACCCCGTCCTTGACGCCCCGCACGATCGCTGCGGCGGCCGCGTCGCGCTGCTCGGGGGCGGCGTCCGGGCGCGCCTCGACCCGCACCGTCATGTGGTCCAGCCGCCCCCGGCGGGTCAGCCGGAGCTGGAAGTGCGGCGCGACGGCCGGCACCCGCAGCAGGACCTCCTCGATCTGGGTCGGGAAGACGTTGACGCCGCGCAGGATGATCATGTCGTCGCTACGCCCCGTCACCCTGGCCATCCGGCGGAAGGCGGGGCGGGCGGTGCCCGGCAGCAGGCGGGTGAGGTCGCGGGTGCGGTAGCGGATCACCGGCAGCGCCTCCTTGGTGAGCGAGGTGAACACGAGTTCGCCGCTCTCGCCGTCCGCCAGCACCTCGTCGGTCAGCGGGTCCACCACCTCGGGGTAGAAGTGGTCCTCCCAGATGTGCAGGCCGTCCTTGGTCTCCACGCACTCCTGGGCGACGCCGGGCCCCATCACCTCGGAGAGGCCGTATATGTCGACCGCGTGCAGGTCCATCCGCCGCTCGATCTCGGCGCGCATCCCCTCCGTCCACGGCTCGGCGCCGAAGATGCCGACCCGCAGCGAGGTGCTGCGCGGGTCGACGCCCTGCCGCTCGAACTCGTCGAGCAGGGTGAGCAGGTAGGACGGGGTGACCATGATGATCTCGGGGCGGAGGTCCTGGATCAGCCGGACCTGGCGGGCCGTCATGCCTCCGGACGCCGGGACGACCGTGCAGCCGGCGCGTTCGGCGCCCGCGTGCGCGCCCAGTCCGCCGGTGAACAGGCCGTAGCCGTAGGCGATGTGCACCGTGTGGCCGGGGCGGCCGCCGGCCGCCCGGATCGAGCGGGCCACCACGTCGGCCCACACGTCGAGGTCGCGCTCGGTGTAGCCGACCACGGTGGGGCGGCCGGTGGTGCCGCTGGAGGCGTGGATCCGGCGGACCTCCTCCCTCGGGACGGCGAACATGCCGAACGGGTAGGTGTCGCGCAGGTCGGCCTTGGTGGTGAAGGGGAAGCGGGCGAGGTCGGCGAGGGTGCGGCAGTCCTCGGGGGTGACGCCGGCCGCGTCGAACTTGCGGCGGTACGGCTCGACGTTCTCGTAGGCGTGGCGCAGCGTGGCCCGCAGGTGCTTGAGCTGGTGCGCGCGCAACTCCTCGCGGGTCATCCGCTCGCCGGCGTCCAGCAGCCCTTCCGGCGGCGCCTCGCCCAGGCGTGTCGGGGCCCCTCCGCCGCTCCCGGTCGTTCCACCGCTCATCGCGCATCCCTCCAGGCGTACCGACCCCGCCGATTCCGCCGATTCCGCCGGCGCGGCCCGCACAGCCCGCACGGCCCGCACTGCCGACCGATCATTCGGTTGCCTCTCGACGGGGCCAAGTAATCCAGTACCCGAACCACCTGTCAAGGCTCGACGCGCGCCAACCCTTGTCCTTCGTCAGGTCCGATCTCTGCCGAACGGCAGATGGCAGCGTCCCGCCGATCGGGGAGGCTCATCGACGTCACCAACCGTCCATGACGTCACCAACCGTCCACGCACCGGCCGGAAGAGCAGAGCCCATGAGCCGACCCGAGATCCACCCCGATCCCCGACCCACCGACCCGCCCGTCCTCGAACTGACCGACGTCAGCAAGGTCTACCGGGGCGGCAAGCGCGCCGTCGACGGCCTCTCGCTGCGGCTCGGCCCCGGGCTGCTCGGCCTGCTCGGGCCGAACGGCGCGGGCAAGTCCTCGCTGATGCGGATCGTCGCCACCGTCACCCGACCCACGGCCGGCCGGCTCACCTACCGGGGTGCCGACGCGCTCGCCCGACCCGAACCGCTCCGGCGCGAACTCGGATTCCTCCCACAGGACTTCGGCGTCCATCCGCAGCTCACCGCGCGCGAGTTCCTCGCCTATCTGGCCGCCGCCAAGGGTCTGTCCGCCCGCTCGGCTCGGGCCCGGATCGACGAGTTGCTCGTGCTGGTGAACCTGACCGAGGCGGTGCGGCGGCCGCTCGGCGCGTACTCCGGCGGCATGCTGCGCCGGGTCGGCATCGCCCAGGCGCTGCTCGGCGATCCGCGCGTCATCGTCGTCGACGAGCCCACCGCCGGGCTCGACCCTGAGGAGCGGGTGCGCTTCCGCAACCTGCTCAGCGCGCTCGCCGAGGACCGGGTGGTTCTGCTGTCCACCCACATCGTCTCGGACGTCGAGTCGGTGGCCGGGGACATCGCGGTGGTCGCCGGCGGGCGGCTGCTGCGCCGGGGCAGCCCGGAGGAACTGCTGGGCGGCCAGGCCGGCCGGGTGTGGGAGGTCCTGGTCGACCCGGGGGCGGTGGCCGCCGTGCAGGCCCGGTACGTGGTGAGCCGGATGGTGCGCACGGGGGACGGGCGGGTTCGGCTGCGCCTGCTCGCGGACGGTCCGCCGTTCGCCGAGGCGGTGCCGGTCGCGCCCGACCTGGAGGACGCCTACCTGGGCCTGGTCCGGCCCGCCGCCACCGCCGCCGCCGGTGCTGCTGCCGGTGCCGCCGCTGCGGCGAACGTCCGTCCGGAGGTCCGGCGATGAGCGCGAACACCCTCACCACGGCCCGCCCGGCGGGCCCCGTCCCGGCCCGCGCCGGGGTGCTCGCCCGGCTCCGGCGGCTCGCCCTCGGCGACTTCCGGGACCGGGTCCGCCGCCCCGCCTACGCGGTGACGCTGCTGGCCGCCGTCGGCCTCGGCCTGCTCGCCGTGCCGCCCGGCGACGGGCACTGGGCGATCCTCGCGCTGGGCCGCTTCCGGGGCGAGTACAACAGCGCGTACGTCGGCACCGCGACCGCCCTGGCCGGAGCACTCTGGCTCACCCTCGGCGGGTTCTACGTCGTCCGCAAGGGGCTCGGGCGCGACGAGGAGACCGGCGTCGGCCAGATCCTGGCCGCGACGCCGCTGCGGACCGCGGAGTTGCTGCTCGCGAAGTTCCTCGGCAACCTGCTGGTCCTGGCGTCGATGCTCGGCGTGCTCGCGCTGACCGCGCCCGCCCTGCAACTGGTCCGGGGCGAGGACCGCGCCGTGGACCCGGTCGCCCTACTGACGCCCTTCCTGGTGCTGACGCTGCCGCTGCTCGCGGCGACGGCCGCACTGGCCGTCCTGTTCGAGACGGTGCCGCTGCTGCGCGGCGGGCTGGGCAACGTCCTCTGGGCCCTCTGCGCCCCGGTGCTGCTGGTCGCCGGTGAGAAGCCCGGCGCCCCGCTCGGCGGGCTGGGCCTCGGCCCGGTGGCCGCGTCCCTGCGCGACGCACTGGCCGCGCGCGGCGTCGACCTCGGCAGCGACGAGTTCAGCCTCGGCCTGACCAGGGTGGACACCCCGCTGGAGGCGTTCCGCTGGGACGGTGCGGGCCTGGACGGCGGCTTCCTCGCCCAGCGGCTGCTGCTGGTGCTGCTCGCGGTGGCCCTGGCCGCGCTGCCCGCGCTCTGGTTCACCCGCTTCGACCCGGCGCGCGGCGCGTCGTCCGAACGGCGGGCGCCGGCGGGCAGCGTCGAGGCGGCTCCGGCGCCGTCCGCTCACCCGGTCCTCCCGCTCACCCTGCCCGCTCCCGTCGCGGTGCGGCCCGGCCGCGGGCCCGGCTTCGGCCGGCTGCTGTTCGGGGAGGCGCGGATCCTGTTCGCCGACGCCTCGCGCTGGTGGTGGCTCGTGGCGGCCGGGCTGGTCGCGGCCGGCCTCGCCGTCCCGCCGGACGCCGGCGCGGGGGCGGTGCTGCCCGCCGCCTGGATCTGGCCGGTGCTGCTCTGGTCCCGCCTCGGCAGCCGCTCGGCCGAGTACGGGCTGGAGTCCCTGCTCGGCGCCTATCCGGCCGCCCGCGCCCGGCTGCTCGCGGAATGGACCGCCGGGGTGCTGCTCACCGCCCTGCTCGGCGCGGGCGTGCTGGTCCGGCTGGCCGCGGCCGGCGACACCGCCGGCCTGGCCGCCTGGTCGGCCGGCGCCCTGTTCATCCCCTCCCTGGCCCTCGCCCTCGGCATCCTCTCCCGCACCCACCGCCTCTTCCAGGCGCTCTACCTGCCGCTCTGGTACCTGGTGGTGAACCAGGTCGCCGCCGTGGACTTCATGGGCGCCGTCCACCGCGACGGCCACCTCGCCGGTCCCTCTCCGATCCTCATCACCGCCCTGGCCCTGGCCCTGCTCGCCACCGCACTCCTCACCGCCTCCGCCCGCCGCTCCCTGCGCGACTGACCCCGCTCACCAGTCGGCGGCGATCCGGTCGGCGACCGCGAAGCGGGCCTCGCAGGAGGGGCAGGTCCCATGACCGAAGACGTGGGTCAGCACATGGGCGACCTCGCGCTGCCCGTCGGCGAGCGCGAGGTCGTGGAGGCGGCGGCCGATGCCGTCCAGGGCGGCGGGGTCCGCCGGCCGCAGGGGCCGCGTCTCGACGGCGCCGTCGGAGAGCGCGTAGTCGTCGGCGGCCGAGAAGAACCCCCGCTCGCCGAGGGCGATGAACAGGTCGGCCTCGCAGTCCGGGCAGGCGACCTGGTACTCCTCGTTGGCGATCCCCCAGGCCAGCTCCTCACCCCAGCCGGGGACGCCTTCGAGGCCCAGCACGGCTCCCAGGAGGTGGACGTAGTCGGTGGCGTCCGCGCCGCCCCGAAGGTGCCGGTTCGCCGCCGCCAGCAGGTCCTCCGCCTCCGCCGCGAACACCGCCCGAACACCGCCCGCCCCGTCCCCCGGCCCGGCCCCGGCCCCGGCCCCGGCCCCGGCCAGAATCGCGCCGGCCAGCAGCACGGCCTGAACCTCCTGCTCCCGTTCCCCGCACCGGGCCCGTCCGGCCAGCCACGGCAGAGCCGCGAAGCTCGCCGGGTAGACGCTCCCCTGGTGGCACAGCGCCGCCCACAGGTCGCTCCAGAGTTCCGCAGTCGGCGCCGAGCCGATCCGGGCCAGCAGATCCGGAATGTCGTCGGCAGGACCGTAGGCATGGCTGAGTCGGGACCAGTCCGTCATGCCCGCATCCAACCAGCCCGGCGCACTCCCGCCTCCACGCGGGGCACCGCCCCCGGGCCGGGCCCCGGCGGCGGCGAACGCCACCCACCCACCCGCCGGCTGTCACCCCGGCCCTCCCGGCGCTCCCGGCCCGCGCACCGACCGGTGGACGGTCACCGCACAGGCTCCGGGAGCCGGGAGGGGTCAGCCGCGGCGCTTGGGGCGACCGCGGCGGGGCGGGGTGGAGCCGGTGCTGCGGGAGCGGGGGGTTCCGGTGGTACGCCGCGGGGCGGGGCGACCGGCGGTGGTGCGCTGCTGCTTGGCCGGGGCAGCCGAGGCGGCCGGGGCCGCGGCGGCCTGGCCACGGCCCCGGGAGCTGTTGACCGTCCGGCCGCGGACGATGCCGATGAACTCCTCCACCAGGTCCGTGGTCCGGTCCTCCAGCCAGGACAGCGCGACCCGGGACTGCGGGGCGTCCGCCATCGGCCGGTAGGTGAGGTCGCGCCGGTGGTGCAGGCGGGCCAGCGACTGCGGGACGAGCAGGACGCCGACCCCGGCCGCGACCAGCTCGATCGCGTCCGCCGTGGTCGCCGGCCGCTCGATGGCGGGGCGGCCGGGCAGCTGCTCCCATTCGAGCGTGTCGTCGAGCGGGTGGAAGACCACGTCGTCGGCGAGGTCCTCAAGGGTGACCTCCTCGGCCGCGGCCAGCCAGTGGTCCTTGGGGAACACCACCACCGTCGTCTCGGTGTACAGCGGGATGGCGCTCAGGCCGGTCCGGTCGACCGGCAGCCGCACCAGGCCCGCGTCCGCGTCGCCCGCCCGCAGCGTCGGCTCGCCGTCGGCGGCTTCCACCGCGACCAGGGCGAGCGGAACGTCCGGCAGCCGCTCCGACCAGACGCGCGCCCACTTGCCCGGGGTCACGCCCGGGACGTAGGCCAGCCGGAACGAGGGTGTCACCTGCATCTCTGTCACCCGACCAAGGCTACCGACCGTGACGGCGGGCGTCGGCCGCTCGCTTACCCTGGTGACCATGACATCGCTCAAGCAGAAGACCACGCAGACCATGAAGCCGGCGACGGCGGCGAAGAAGCTCGGGGTCTACCTCGGCGCCACCCCTGCCGACTTCCAGTCGGGCGTGATCTCCCGCGAGGAGCTCACCGCCCTGCAGACCGAGCCGCCGCAGTGGCTGCAGGACCTGCGCCGCAACGGCCCGCACCCGCGTTCCGTGGTGGCCTCGCGGCTCGGCGTCTCGGCGTCCGGCCTGGCGCGCGGCGGCATCACCGAGGCGCTCACCACCGAGGCGATCGAGGAGCTGCGGGAGGAGAACCCGGAGTGGCTCCAGCGTGAGCGCACGATCCAGGCCGAGGTCCGCAAGGAGACCGCCCGGGTCAAGGAGAAGCACGAGAAGGAGGAGAAGCGGCGCAAGCAGGACGCCGCTGCCGCGGAGCGCCAGCAGGCCCGCTGACCTGCGGCTTCACCTCTTTTTCGAATACGTACTCACCTCGGCCCCCCGGCGTCCTCGCCGGGGGGCCGTCGTCTGTCCGGAGCGGGGGCCACCCGGGTGGTGGCGCAGGGC
>NZ_JBHVER010000153.1:0-20256 GCF_042802195.1 Kitasatospora sp. NPDC057500
GAGTTGCCTGCGCGTCACATCCAACATTCCTACCGGGTTCTGCCCCGGAGCGGGGCAGAACCCGGAGATTGATCACAACATCACACAGGCCCTAGCGGCTTTGCCACTTCTTGACCAGCTGGCCGAGGGCTGGATCCGGGCTTGTCTGTTCAGGTGTCAAGGAGCTGGGCCTATCGTGACAGACTGGTGCGGACGGTGTACCGGTCAGTGACAGCCTGTGGAGGTGGGTCTTGTTCACCGGTGTGCGTACCGTGATGACCTTCGCCGTGGACCCCGAGGTATCGGCCCGGTGGTGGGGCGAGTTCCTGGACGTCCCCGTGAAGACCGACGTCAGCGACACCGGAGCGATCTACGCCTGGGTGGAGATCGGAGGCGTCGAACTCGGCTTCCACCCCGCCGACGACGAGCGCAATGCGCGCCCGCGTCCGAAGTGAGAAGGGCATCCGCTGGGGCGGACGTCCACTCACTGCCGCAGCCTGACCAACCGGGCGAACCTTGTCGGCTGAGCCCTAGCAGTAACCGTCCACCCTGGTGCCGGCAGCTGGAGCGAGGTTGGGCCAGGGGCGCCCTGCTCGGTCGGAGGCAGCGGACCGTAGGAGTTCAAGAAGAGCGCACCCCGGGTAGCCCCGGAAGCTCGAATAGGCGGAACGGTAGTAGCAGCTCCAGTAGCTCACGACCCGCCGCTGAGTGCGCGCGAAGAAGGCCGGGTTGTCCACGATGAACTTCCCGTAAGCGAGGTGACTACTGGTGCCCGGCGTAGCGAGATCACGAAGCTCATCGCAGATGACGACCAGGATCTCCAAGACGTACTCGCCGACCAACTGCACGACGAACGGGACGACCCACGGGTCCATGGAGCCAACGACCTTTGCCAGGTGACGCTGCCTGACCATCCCGTCGCAGTGTCTTGAGTACAAGCAGTGCAGAATCTGTCGCTGCCGCGACGAGAGCGATGCCACCGCGTCAGTCGGCGGCTCGTCGTTGTAGAGCCGCCCGGGGATGGAAACGTGCTGACCCTCTACAACGACCGAAAACGGGTCAAGTGGCCGGAGTCGCGAAGTAGGCATGATCGCCAGAACCGCCTTGGCATCGCCCGCAAGCTCGGCTGGGAATGCTTTGATCAACGGATCGCTGTTGCTGGAGAGCGGTTGCACGAGCTGAGCATAAGCGGACGCCCCCGCCACGCGGCCTGCCCCTACCACCCAACCCGGTCAAGGTATGCGGTCAGAGCACTAGCTAATTGACGTCGGCGCAGCACCGAAGCGCTCCGCACCGCTACGCCCGGGTGCTGATCGTTCCCCGATGGTGATGAACGCCATCACGCGCCTGGGCGCGCTCGCCGGGCAGGGCAGGGCTTCGTCGTCCTGCCGTCGGCCGATCGGCGACTGTACGCCGACGCCGAGCAACTGCTCCGCCAGTACCAGGGGCACGGGCTCGGCCTGGCCGACGCCGTCAACGCGGTCCTCGCCTGGCGGCTCCAGCGCCCGGCGATCCTGTCCGTCGACCACCACTACCGCGACGTCCTCGCCCCGCCGAAGAGATCGCGGATCGAGGTGTTCCCCGAAGCCCCCGGCCGTGCCACACGGCTCTGACCTGCACGGGTTTCATATATCTGCGTGTTCGAACGGATGTGCAGCGTATGGTGATGCCGGATCTGGTGCGGCGGGGTGTCGTGCCGGGCTTGGTTCTGGGGGGAGTTACGTTGGCGGACGTCAACGTCGTTGTGCGGGAACTGCATGCGTCGGCGCAGGTGGCGAAGGGACTCGCGGAGGAGCTCGGTGCTCCGGTCAAGGCCGCGCTGACCTCCGCCACGACGGTGAGCGGCCAGCTCGCCGGCTGGTCAGTCGCCGGCGCCCTGGGGCATCTGGGCAGCAGTTGGAGCGCGCCGCTCGCGGCACTCCAGCAGCGGATCGTCGCCACGGGGACCAATCTCGATGCGAACGCCGCGTCCCACAATCAGAACGAGCAGGCGGCGGCCGGCGTCTGGAGCCAGCAGGGGGCCAAGCAGTGAACGGCCTCTACCAGCTGTTGGTGAGGTTCGATCCGGAAGGGCTGCGCGGGGTCGCGAGGAACTGGAAGGCACTGGCGCACGCGGCGGAGACCGTGGGCTCACGTCACCGCAGCCAGGTGAACGGGCCCCTCCACCGGCAGTGGGAGGGGACCGATGCCCAGGCGGCGTTCCCGTTCATGGCGCGCACCGAGCAACAGTTGGCCGTCGTCCGGGTGGAGGCGGAGGCGATCGTGCTGACGCTGAACACGGTCGCCGACCGGATCCACCAGGCGCAGACGAATCTGACGAACGCGGTTCGCCGGGCGCAGGACTCCGGCCTGACGGTCTCGGCGGAGGGGAGGGTGGACCTTGCGCCAGAGGAGCCAGGGGACCGCAATGACCCGGACGCGCAGGCCGCCCGCCGCACCCTCATGGGTCTCAGGGCCGGCTACCAGGCCCGGATCGACCAGGCGCTGAAGGACGCCGAGGCGGCGAGCAACCAGGGCCAGATCGCCCTCGGACGCCTGGGCGGGGAGGTCCTGAACGGTCAGCGGGCGAACGGTGCGTCCGCCGAGACACATGGTGATGTCGCGGCGGTGATGAACGACCTGGGTCTGGCCGAGTCCTACATCCCGGACGGCAAGGACCCCGCGAAGAACGCCGAGTGGTGGAAGGGACTGACACCCGACCAGCAGGAGACCTACCTCGCCCTGAACGCGGCCAGGATCGGGAACCTGGACGGCCTGCCGGCCACTGTCCGGGACGAGGCCAACCGGCTCGTGCTCGACCAGAAGCTCGACGCTCTGCAGGCCGGCACCGCGGCGTCGTTCGGCCTGGACCAAACGGCGTACGACAAGCGCAAGGCGGCACTGGCCGAGATCAAGAAGAAGCTGGAGGACACCGCCGACGCGAAGGACGAGGCGCACCAGATGTTCCTCCTCGGCATCGACCCGGAGGCCTACGGCGGGGACGGACGCGCCATCGTCTCCACCGGCAACCCGGACAAGGCCACCCACACCTCCGTCTTCGTCCCCGGAACCAACACCGAGCTGCCGGGCGTCCCCGGGCAGATCGACCACATCCGCAAGCTCCAGAGGTCCGCCGGCCGGTACACGAAGGAAGGCGAGAGCGTCGCCGTGATCTCCTACCTCGGCTACGACACACCGGAGAGCATCCCGAAAGCGGCCAATCCCATGCGCGGCCTCGACGCCGCCGACGACATGCGCCGCTTCTCCGACGGACTCAGGGTTGCGCACGGCGAGCCGAAGACCCACCTCAGCTACATCGCCCACAGCTACGGCAGCTTCGCCGTCGGCGTCGCTGACAGCGAGAAGGGCGGCCTCCAGACCGACGACATCGTGACCCTCGGCAGCCCAGGCATGGGCGTCCTGACCGCGGACCAGCTGACCGTCAACCCGGACCACCTCTGGATCGGGGAGGCCACTGATGACGCCACCCGCCTGGTCGGCGGATTCTCCCTGGGGCCCAGCCCCCACATAGCGGGATTCGGAGGACACAACATCACCATCGACACCTCCGGACACGGCGGCTACTGGGACGACGACTCACAGAGCCTGAAGAACCAGGGCAAGATCATCGCTGGTCAGAAGCCCACCACCGGCCCCAAGGAAGACCCGCTCTGGGGATCGATCCCCCACTGAGCCACCCGGAGATACCCATGGCCCGCCCGCCCGCCCGTCCGCCCGCCATCGCGCTGAAGTACCTCGTGGCCGTGACGCTGACGGTCTCGACTCTTGGAGCCTGCATGGCGAACGACAGCACCGCCAAGGACGCCCCGCTCCCCGCCAAATCCCGCGACGACGCGCTCGCCTGGGCACAGCAGATCACCGAGCACCTGGCCCAGGCCGCCGGCATCCAGATCAACGCCGAGCCGGCCGACCCGTTCTTCAGCCCCTGCGTCGGCAGGAACGGGGAATCCGCACCCGACGACCGTTTCACCCTCTCCTACGCGGTCCACAGCTACGTCCCCAACGCCCAGCACAACGACGTCGTACGCACGGTCAGAGACGTCCTCATGGCCGAAGGGCTCAAGATCTCCGAGTACCAGGAGACACCCGCCACCGAGCCGAACTCGACCGTCACCGCACGCCACCCCGAGAGCCGGTACGTCATCGACGTCTCCAGCACCGCCGGCGACAACCGCATGGTCCTGGGCGTCACCACCCCCTGCCTGAAGCCCCCTGCCTGAAACCCCCTTGCGCGCCGCCCGTGTCCACCCGTAACCTCTTCGCCTTCCTCACCACGAGCCGACCAGCACAGCCAGTCGAGCTGCCAGGCCGGGCCCGCACCTGCGGTTTGACCGCTACCGAGGAGAACCAGGTGACCACCCAGCCCGACCACCAGCCCCCGGCCGCCCCGAGGCCAGCCACCCTGCACGAACTGCGCACCGCCCTCAGCAGGTACGGCCTGCCCGGCGACCGCGACCTGTTCGAGCAGGACCCGGCCGCCGCCGCCCTAGGGACTGTTCAAGGTTCGGATCATGTGGCTGTCGTCAGGGACTTCAGCCACATGATCGATCCGCGAAGGTGCAGGCCGGCCGCGTAGCTCTCCGAGCTCTTGTCGTATCGAGTGGCCAGGCCACGCCAGGTCTTGAGCTTCTGGAAGCACCGCTCGACGTGGTTGCGCCGCTTATAGCAGTCGGGATCGAAGGTGACGGGTCGGCCGTCGGCGGAGCCCTTCCGTTTCCGGTTGGCCGCCTGATCCGCTTTCTCCGGGATCACCGCGGTGATCCCGCGTCTGCGCAGGTAGGCGCGGTTGGCTTTCGAGGAGTAGGCCTTGTCGGCGGTCACCGCGTGGCCGCACCTCGACGCCGTCCTGCAACCGGTCCTGGCCGGATGGTGGGCATCGGCGCCCACCGCGGGCACCGGGAAGCAGCCGCAGTCTCGAGATCGCGCTGCATACCGCTGGCATCGGACACAGCACCCTGCTCTTCGCCCCTGACCTTCCCGCCCGCAACGCCGTCCCGAACCTGCGTATCGAACGGCCGGCGCAGCTGACACCCGAGCGGATCCGCGAGATCGTCAACACCCGCATCGCTCTTCGGCAGCGCCCGGACGTCGTGGTTGTCGACCACTTTGCCCTCCTGCGTCCGGACCCGCCGGTGTACGAGCCGACCAGTTACGACCCGTGGGACGATCCCGCCGAGGACGAGCGCGACCCGGCCGTTCAGGAGGCCGACGAGATCGGCCGCCAGCTGAAGCTCCTAGCTGTGCTGCCCCACCAGGCCGGTGATCAGGGCGTCCAGCGCCACCTCCAGGTCACCGCAGCGCTCGCCCACGCCCACGAAGCCCACCTCGGCCAGCACCTGACCCAGGGCGGGGAGTTGCTCGCGGTCCGCGGACTCGATGACGGCGCGGCGCTGGCTCGGCTCGCGGGGCGGGCTGACGGGGTGTTCGAAGAGCAGTTCGCCGAGGACCAGGTGCCAGCAGGCGCGGAACGCGGTCAATGCGCGCCCGGGCGGCAGGCCGGCGGCCATCAGGTCGGCGAGGCAGGCGTCGTTGAACGCCAGCGCGTTCCGGGCGACCAGTTCACCGCGGATCAGGACGTGCAGCACCCAGGCGTGCCCGACCATGTAGTCGTGCGCGCCGAGCAGCCGGTTCTGCAGGCGCTCCTGCGGGCCCGAGCCCGGGACGTCGACCGGGATGCCCTCCGCGATCTGCTCCAGGACGGCGATGAGCAGCGCCTCACGGTCGGTCACATGCCGGTACAGCGAGGCGGGCGCCGTGCCGAGTTCGGTGGCGACGGCCCGCATGGTGAGCGCGTCGATGCCGTCGCGCTCGATCACCCGGCGCCCGGCGGCGACCACCCCGGCCGTGGTGAGCCCGGGGCGCGGCCGCTTGCGGCCGTACTTGCCGCGCTCGGCGTCCAGCCCCTCCGCGCCGCCCACCGCGACCGACCCGTCCGCCCGCTGTTCGCCGACGCCGGGCCGGCTTCTTCGCTCTGACACGCCGCCATCCTGCCACGTCCGCGCCAAGCCGCCGCCGACCTGGGCGCTTGCATGGTTCAACAAGTAAGGCTTACCTTGCGCGAACAATGTTCGCATCGGAGGTCGCCATGCCCGAAGCCGCGCCGCCCCGCACCGCCGCCCCGCCCGGTGTCCGCCCCGGCCTGGTGCTCGCCACCGTCTCCGTCTGCCAGCTGATGGTCACGCTGGACGCCAGCATCGTGAACATCGCGCTCCCCGCCATGGGCGAGTCCCTCGGCTTCGCCGACGGCTCGCTGCCGTGGGTGGTCAACGCCTACGCGCTCGCCTTCGGCGGACTGCTGCTGCTCGGCGGACGGATCGCCGACCTCGTCGGACACCGCCGCGCGCTGCTCTCCGGCCTGGTCCTGTTCGGCCTCGCCTCGGTGCTCGGCGGGTTCGCGCAGACCCCCGCGCAACTGGTCGCGGCCCGGGCCGGCCAGGGGGTGGCTGCCGCCGCCCTGGCCCCGATCGGGTTGACGCTGATCATGGTGACCTTCGCCGAGGGCGCCGCCAGGGCGCGGGCCGTCGGCATCTGGTCGATGGTGACGGCGGGCGGCAGCGCGCTGGGCGTCCTGCTCGGCGGTGTGCTGACGGACCTGCTCGACTGGCGCTGGGTGTTCTTCGTCAACGCGCCGATCGTGCTCGCCGGCCTCCTCCTGGCAGTCCGTTCGGTGCCCGCCGTCCGCCCGCCGCTCACCGGCCGGCCCGATGTGCCCGGCGCCGTGCTCGGCACCGGAGCGATGACCGTCCTGGTCTACGGGCTGATGGAGACCGACCGCCACCCGTGGGGCTCGGCCCGCACCCTCGGCACGCTCGGCGCCGCCGTCCTGCTCGGACTGCTCTTCCTGCTCTGGGAGTCGCGGTTCGCGCGGGCGCCGATCGTCCGGCTGGGCGTGCTGCGGGCCCGGACGGCGTGGCTGTCGAGCCTGCTCGTGACCCTGCTCGGGGCTGGCATGCTGGCCGGCTTCTACTTCAGCTCGCTGTTCCTCCAGAACGTCCTGGGCTACGGCCCGCTGGCGGCGGGCGCCGCGTTCCTGCCGTTCTGTGCCGGGACGGCGGCGGGCAGCATGATCGCGGGCCGCCTCACCGCCCGCTTCGGCGGCCGGGCCACGCTCACCGGCGCACTGCTGCTCTCCGCGCTGGGGATGCTCTGGTTCGGCGCGCTCGCCCTGGACTCCGGCTATCTGACCGGATTCGCCGGCCCGTCGATCGTGGCCGGCGTGGGCGTCGGCGTCTGCATGGTCGCCAACACCGCGATGGGCACCTCGGGCGTCGACCCGCGCGAGGCCGGGCTGGTCAGCGGGCTGCTCAACGCCGGCCGCCAGTGCGGCGGCAGCATCGGGCTCGCCGTCCTGTCGACGGTCGCGGTGGCGGCCACCCGCCGGGCCGCCACGGACGGGGACTCCGCGCGGGCCGCCCTCGCCGCCGGCTACGACCACGCGTTCGTGGTCACCGCCGGGCTGCTCGGCGTGGCCGCCCTGGTCGCGGTGCTGTTCGTCCCGCCGCGCCGAACCGCCGAGCGGTCGGCGCGGACGTCAGGGGCGGGGTCGGCAGAGGGTTCGGGGTCGGCGTCGGGGGCGGTACCTCAGTAGATGAGGTACCCGGGCCGGTGGCCCTCGTCCTCGATCTCCCCGTCGGCCTGCGCCCTCAGCTTGCGGGACAACGCCTCCAGCGCGCGTGAGGCCGCGACCTCCTCGCCGATCCTGGCGAGCGGGCGGTCGTCCACGCTCCTGGTCGACTCCCCGTGCGCGCTCAGGCCCGGGGCCCGGGCGCCGGTCAGCCTCGCCTGGCATCCGGTGTGGACGCCGTCCTCCTCGAAGCTCAGCTCCACAGCCCACTCGTTGTGCATGCCACACCTCCTGGCGGCGCTCCCCCCTCGCGCCTGCTCGGGCCGGTACGGGCGGTGCTCCCGCCGCGGCCGCTCCCACCAGCGTGCGCCCCCCTGCACGGCGGGGGCAACCGGGCGGGCGGCCGCGCCGTCCGCCCGCCCGGTGCGCCGCGACCCGCCGGGCGGCGCGGCTCCACGGGTCCGCGCCGCACCCCGGCGGTAGGCTGGGCCCATCGCGCCGATGCCGCGGGACACCCCGCTCCGGAGCGTGGAGCCGCCCCGGGGTCCGGCGGCGGTGCGGTGCGGTCAACAACCCTCGGGTGGTCCCTCCGTGGCGGTCTTCGTCCTGGCCCTGAGCGCCGCCTGCTTCCTGGGCCTCGGATTCGTCCTCCAGCAGCACGCGGCACAGCAGGCACCGCGTTCCGACCTGCTGCACTGGCGCCTGCTGCTGGACCTGCTGCGGATGCCCGGGTGGCTGCTCGGCACCGGATTCATGATCACCGGACTGATCCTCTCCGCGCTCGCCCTCAACCAGGGCGAGGTCTCGCTCGTCGAACCGCTGCTCGCCACCAACCTCATCTTCGCGATGGCGCTCGCCCGGGTGCTGACCCGCCAGACGCTCGGACGGTCCGGCTGGGCCGGGGTGCTGCTGCTCGCGCTCGGCGTGACCGCGTTCATCGTCGCGGGCCGCCCCACCGGCGGCGGTCCGCCGGCGAGCGAGCTGCGGCACTGGCTGGTGGTCGGCACGGTGGTGGGACTCACCCTGGTGCTGATCTCCACGGCCCGCAGACTGCCGCTGTTCGAGGAGGCGACGGTGCTCGCCCTGGCCGCCGGCCTGCTCTACGGCCTCCAGGACGCCCTCACCCGCGCGACCACCCAGCGGCTCGACCAGCAGGGGCTGGAGGCGGTACTGCGCAGCTGGCAGCCGTACGCGGTGGTGGCGGCCGGGGTGGTCGGACTGCTGCTGGTGCAGAGCGCCTTCGAGGCCGCACCGCTGCGGATGTCCCTGCCCGCGCTGACGGCAGCCCAGCCGATCACCGGGATCGCCTGCGCGGTGGGGTTCCTCGGCGACCGCCTCCGGGTCACCCCCGGTGCGCTGGCCTGGCAGGCGGCCGGCCTGGTGGCCGTCGTGATCGGCGTGGTGGTGATCGGCCGTCACCCGGCCCTGCCCGGCACCACCGGGGACATCCTGGAGTCGATCGGCGAAGTCCCGGGCGGCTCGGCGGAGGACGACGCGGACGACCCGCCCGCCGAGCCACCCACCGACCCGCCCGCCGACCCGCCCCCGGCCCCGCCCACCGACCCCGACTGACCGGCCGCTGGAGCCCCCATGTGCTGGAGTGCCCGGGCGGACCTGGTCGTCGGCGGCGCGGTGACGGCCGTCGGTGTGCTCTGCCTCGTCCGCAACCACCGGGCCGGCCGCCCGGAACGCCTGCCGCTCGCCGCGCTCCCGCTCGTGCTCGGCGTGCACCAACTGATCGAGGCCGCGGTCTGGCTCGGTGCCGACGGCGATCTTCCCGCCGCCCCGGCCGCCTGGGCCCGCACGGCCTGGGCGGTGATCGCCCTGCCGCTGCTCCCCCTGCTGGTACCGGTCGGCGTACGCCGCGCGGCCGTCGACGCCGGACCGTCCCGGCGGCGGCTGCTCACCGCGCTGGTCCTCCTCGGCCTGCTGGTCGCCGTGCCACTGGCCCACGCCATCGCCACCCGCCCGGTCGGCGTCACCGCCCACGCCCACACCCTCGACTACCGCATCGGCATCCCGCACCCGGCCCTCCTCCTCTCGGGCTACCTCCTCGCCACCGTCGGCGCCCTGCTCATCAGCGGCGACCGCCGCCTGCGCCACCTCGGCCTGTTCACCGCCGCCGGCGCCCTGGCCTGCGCCCTCCTCTGGCGCCTGGCCTTCATCTCCACCTGGTGCGCCCTCGCCGCCCTCGCCTCCGCCCTCCTCCTCCGCTGGACACCCTCACGCCCGCTCCGGCCACCCCCATGACCGCCCCCGGCCGATCGCGCCCTCCTCCCCGTGCTCTCCGTCCCCGTCACTCCGCCCTGACTCCCGCCGTCGCCTGCGCCGAGCCGGGCGGGGCGGGCGAGGCCGCCGAGGCGGGCGCAGCAGACGGCGCAGGTACCGCTGCCGCCGGTTCGCTGCTCGCATCGGTGGCCGCCACCGGGCCGTGGCCGCGCTTGCGGTCCATCTCCCGCCATTCCGGTCGCAGGCCGGACAGCGTGGTGACGGCGAAGTACAGACCGCCGCACGCGAGCAGCACCGGTATCAGCCCCGTCATCGCCACCGCCGCGCCGGCGAACAGGCCTCCCAGCGGGATGCCGGCCCAGGAGAGCGAGTCACCCAGGGCGTTGACCCGCCCCAGCAGGTGGCGCGGCACCCGCTCGAACAGGATGGCGCCGAGGATCGGGTTGATGAATCCGCCCCCGAAGCCGCTCAGCACGAACACCCCGACCACCACGCTCATCGGCACGTCCAGCGCCAGGACCACGAACCTCGGGGCCCCGCAGAGCAGGAACCCGGCGAAGAACACCGTGCGCCGAGGCAGCCGGTGGGCGACGGCCGCCGCGATCAGGCTGCCGGCCACCGCCGCGATCCCCCAGACCGTCCCGGTCAGACCGATCGCGGCCGGGCCGCCGCCGGACTCCCGTGCCCAGACCGGGACCAGCACGGTCAGGAACGCGGCGTCCAGGAGGTTGGTCACCGCGACCATCACGATGATCGTCATCAGCAGCGGTTCGCGCCGCAGGAACGCGAAGCCCTCCCGGAACAGCTGCCAGTAGCCGGCGGGCTCCTCCTCGCCTTCCTCGGTGCCGGACGGAGCCGGGGCCGGGGCCGGAACGGAGGCTCCGCCCGTCCCACGCGGCAGCGCGACGGCGATGACCAGCGAGCCGAGGGCGAAGGCCGCCGCATTGGCCGTCAGGCCGGCCATCGGACCGAGCAGGGCGACCAGTCCGCCACCGACCGCCGGGCCGATCGTGCTGGCCAGCCGCTCGGTCACACCGGACAGACCGGTGGCCCGCTCCAGCGGGATCCGGCCCAGCTCGGCCGCCTCGGGAATCATGACCTCCTTGGCGAGGTCCCCCGGGCCGCGGGCGGCGCCGATCACGGCGACCATGACCAGCAGCAGCCAGAACGGCAGCAGCCCGAGGCCGTGCAGCAGCGGCACGAGGCCGGCCGCGACGGCGCTCACCGCGTCCGTGCTCCAGGAGACGCCCCGCGGTCCGAGCCGGTCGATCACCGGCCCGGCTAAGGCCTTGACCAGCACATAGGGTGCCAGCTCGACGAAGGCGACCAGGCCGGTCATCGTGGCGCTGCCGGTGGTGGCGAGCACGAACCACGGCAGGGCGACGGCCGACACCCGGGTACCGGTCAGCGAGACGGCCATCGCCACCAGCACGCCGACCACCGGCCGCAGGCTGCGCGGCGCGGCCGCCGTGGCCGAAGTCGAGGAGGTGGCCGGGGCAGGCGCGGTCATGACCACCCCTCCGGTTCCTCGGCGTCCGCCCCGCCCTGCGGCTCGGGCAGCACGTGGACGACCACGGCCACCCGGTCCGTACCCTCCGGCCCGGGCGTTCCCGGCTCGATCCGGCGGTAGCGGGCGACCACCGCCGCCAGCTCCTCGGCCAGGGACCGGGCCTCCTCCGGGGTGATCTGGAGCACCATGTCGCTGAAGTCCATCGCGTTCCGCCACTCGACCGGCATGGTCTCCAGCGAGTTGAGCGCCGTCTGCGCGGTCAGCGTGTGCGAGGCCAGGATCGAGCGCAGATACGCCATCGCCGCCTCCGGATCCTGCTCCGCGAGATCGGTGTCCGTCCACCACGTCACCTGGTGGACCGCCTTCCACCAGCGGTCCCGGGCGTTGCCGCGCTCGGTGTCCTCCGCGACGAAGCCCGCGGCCGCCAACTGGCGGAGGTGGTAGCTGGTGGCACCCGAGTTCAGCCCGAGCTGCTCGGCCAGCCTGGTGGCGGTCGACGGGCCGTTCTTGCGGAGCAGCCCGACCAGCTGCACGCGCACGGGGTGGGCAAGGGCCCGCAGGCCCTTGGCATCGATCACGACATCGGTCTGCGGGTCCGGACTGTGCGGCCACCTGCGGTCATCGGTCATGGCAGCACCATAGGACCGCAAAGGACTCTTCGCAAAGGATTTTTGCGAAGAAATCTTTGTGGATTCGAACAGGGCGGTCCGCCGAGGCGGTCCGACTGCGTGGCCGACGCTCGCCGGTCCGCGGGTGGGGGCGCACGGGGCCGGGCGCGCGCCGGTCCGGTGCTCCCGCCGGTCGGCGGGTGACGGCCCCGCTGGTCGGAGGGGTGGCAGTGCCCCCCGGGACCCGAGGGCCGGATTGTCACCCGAGCGGCGGGGGCGCAGGCTTGGCGCAGGGCCGGGGAAACGGCCCGCACCGGGCCGCCCTGGAGGCGGCGGGGACGAGGGGCAGGACGATGGCAGGCGGGAAGCTCTGGGGCCGCGTCGCGTCGGGCGCCCGGGCGCTGGGCGGGTTCGGCCCGTTCGGGCGCTCCGGGACGCCGGCGGGTGCACGGCTGCTCAAGGGCGTCGGCGGGGGCGGGCGGCCGGGACCGGGTGGGCGCGCGTGGGTGCTCGGGGGCGCGGCCGGGACGACGGGTGCCGATGCTCCGGGACGCTCCGGGCCCGGCGGCATGGCCGGGCCGCAGCTGTTGTCCCGGCCCGAGCTGGAACGGCTGCGCTGGACGGACCGGACCGGCGGCTGCGTGCCGGACGCGCGCCACGTGCAGCCGGCCGAGCTGGTGGGACGGGTGCTGCGCGGCGGCGGTCGGGCAGCCGAAGTCACCGTCCGGGTTCCGGTGGGGCTGCCGGTGGTGGTCGCCGACTCGGTGCGCCTGGAGGCGGCGCTGGCCGCTCTGGTGGACCACGCGATCCGCCGCAACCCGCCGGGCACCCGGGTCCTGGTCCGGGCCGACCCGCTGCCGGGACCGGGGTGGAGCCCGGGACCGGACGGCGACCGGCCCGGCGGCCGGGGAGGCCCGGGCGGCTGGGCGGAGGCGGGGTTCGTCGAGGCCTTCGGCGGGCCGGACCCATGGGCGGGCGAGCCGGCCCGGGTCGAGCTACGGGTGGTGGACCGGGGCACGTCGCAGCCCCCGGACACCCGGCGCTGGCTGCTCGGCGCGGCGTACGGCACGGGGCCGGACGACACCGGACCGGGCAACACCGGACCGGGCCGCGTCGGCCCGTCGATGTCGGGCCTGGTCCGGACAGCCGGGGGCCGGCTCGCGGTGGAGCAGACACCCGGCGGCGGGCTCACGGTGGTCGTGGTGCTGACCGTCGCACGGGACTGAGCGCGGGCCGGGCGCGCACGGCCCGCAGCGCCGAGGCCCGCCCCCCGGCCCGGCCCGCCCCCGGCCCGCCCCGCTCGCGCGAGCGCCGCGGCCGGGCCGCGAACCTAGACTGGCCCCATGGCCCGGCTCAACGACAAGGTCAGGGAGCTGCTCCAGGAGTACGCCGACCTGATCTCGATCACCGGTGGCGACGCCTTCCGCGCCCGCGCCTACGAGAAGGCCGCCCGGGCCGTCGGCGGCCACCCCGAGGACATCGACGGCCTGGACGTCAAGGGGCTCCAGCAGATCCCCGGCGTCGGCAAGTCCACCGCCGAGAAGATCGCCGAGTACCTCGCCGACGGCCGGATCGAGGCGCTGGAGGCGCTCCGGGCCAAGATCCCGGGCGGGGTCCGCGCCATGATGTCGATCCCGGGCGTCGGCCCGAAACGCGCCCTCGCCCTCTACCGCGACCTCGGCATCTCCTCCGTCGACGAGCTCGCCGAGGCGATCCGCGCCGACCGGCTGAGCGAGGTGCCCGGCCTGGGCGAACGCAGCGGCGAGAAGATCCTGCACGGCATCGAGCTGATGCGGCAGTCCGGCGGCCGCACCCTCCTGGACGCCGCCACCGCGCTGGCCGACCAGCTGGTCGCGGCGCTGCGGGAGGTGCCGGGGTGCACCCGGTGCGCGTACGCGGGGTCGCTGCGCCGGATGCGCGAGACGGTCGGCGACATCGACGTGCTGGCCACCGCCGAGGACTCGGCGCCGCTGATGACCGCGCTCGCCGGACTCCCCTACGTGGCCGAGGTGATCGGCACCGGGCCGACCAAGACCTCGGTGCGCACCACGGACGGCGTCCAGGTGGACCTGCGGGTGGTCCCCGAG
Source organism: Kitasatospora sp. NPDC057500 (assembly GCF_042802195.1). Classification (NCBI taxonomy): domain Bacteria; kingdom Bacillati; phylum Actinomycetota; class Actinomycetes; order Kitasatosporales; family Streptomycetaceae; genus Kitasatospora; species Kitasatospora sp. NPDC057500. The sequence continues at coordinate 13,978 of NZ_JBHVER010000153.1, forward strand.
GAGGACTGGGGCGCGGCGCTGGTGTACTTCACCGGCTCCAAGGCGCACAACATCAAGCTCCGGACGATGGCGGTCCGGGCCGGGCTGAAGCTCTCCGAGTACGGGCTGTTCGAGGCCGAGGGCGGCGAGAAGATCGTCTCGGCGAGCGAGGACGAGGTGTACGCGGCGCTCGGCCTGCCGTGGATCGCACCGCCGCTGCGCGAGGACCGCGGCGAGATCGAGGCCGCGCTGAACGGCGAACTGCCGGAGCTGGTGACCGAGCAGGACCTCCGCGGCGACCTGCACACCCACACCGACCTGACCGACGGGCTGGCCACGCTGGAGGAGATGATCGACACCGCGGCCGCCCGCGGTTACGCGTACTTCGCGGTCACCGACCACGCCCCCGACCTGGTGATGCAGCGGATGACCGACGAGAAGATGCTCGCCCAGCGGGAGCGGCTGCGCGAACTGGCCGGGCGCCACCGCCGGATGCGGCTGCTGCACGGCACCGAGCTGAACATCGGACCGGAGGGCGGCGTGGACTGGGACGCCGGCTTCCTGTCCGGGTTCGACGTCTGCGTGGCCTCCGTCCACTCGCACTTCGGCGCGGACCGGGACGCCCAGACCCGCCGGCTGATCCGGGCGTGCGAGAACCCGCACGTCCACGTCATCGGCCACCTCACCACCCGGCGGATCGGCCGGCGCGGGCCGATCGACGTCGACCTGGACGCCGTCTTCAAGGCCGCCGCCCGGACCGGCACCGCCATCGAGATCAACAGCTCGCCCCAGCGCCTCGACCTGAGGGACGAGGACGTCCTGCGGGCCAAGCGCCACGGCGTGAAGTTCGCGATCGACAGCGACGCCCACGCCACCCCGCACCTCGCCTACCCCCGGTACGGGATCGGCACCGCACAGCGCGCCTGGCTGACCACCGAGGACGTGATCAACACCTGGCCGTGGCAGCGGCTGAAGCGCTTCCTGCGCAAGGACGCGCTGCGCGACTGAGCCGCCCCCCGGCACCGGGAGCGTCCGATTCGAGAAATTTGGCAGCTTTCGGGAAATTCACCCCGGAACCCCCTGGTACATCCGCCGCGACGGGCGCATCATGGTGGTGGACCTGCGGGGTCGCAGAGGAAGTTCGACCGCAGGAGGCAGTGGCGACAGATCGAGACGGATCAGGGTCTGCCGCTGGTACCTCGGTCGACGATCGAACCACATGGCCGGAGGACATCACGTCCGGAAGCCATCCTCCACCTCGCAGGTTCCGCACGTCCGCCCCCGCGTCGCTGTCGCGGCCACCACCGCCGTCACCGCCGCCGCCACTGTCACTGTCACTGCGCGGACGGCACCGGGTACCCCATCTCCCAGGCGTGCACGGCGATGCCGACCCGGTTCTGCACCCCGAGCTTGCGCTGGATGCTCGCCACGTGGGTCTTCACCGTGCCCGGTGAGATGAACAGCTCGGCGGCGATGTCCGCATTGGTCCGCCCGGCCGCGACCTGGCCGGCGATCTCCACCTCGCGTTCGGTCAACGGCGCCGCCGGGGCGGCCCTGCGGTCCACCCGCCGGGGCGCGGTCACGTGCTGCAACAGCCGCACCGTGACCGACGGGCTGATCAGGCTCTCCCCGCCCGCCGCCGCCCGGACCGCCTCGGCCAGCAGCGCCGGACCGGACCGCTTCAGCAGGAACCCGGAGGCCCCGTGCCGCAGCGCCGGGTAGACGTACTCGTCGAGGTCGAAGGTGGTCAGCACCACCACCCGCACCGGCGTCACCGCCCCCGGGGCGGCCAGCCGCCTGGTCAGCTCCAGGCCGTCCATCCGGGGCATCCGGATGTCCACCAGCGCGACGTCCGGGCGCAGTTCGGCCGCGAGTTCGAGCGCGGCGAGACCGTCGGCCGCCTCGCCGACCACGGTGATGTCGGGCTGGGCGTCCAGGATCCGCCGCACGCTGCGGCGCACGGCCTCCTGGTCGTCGGCGATCAACGTGCGGATGGGCTCCGGGTTCGGACTCGTCACGCCCGGCAGTCTCGCACGACTCCCCCCGCCCAGACCGCCGAGGCGGCGCTGGAGGCCGCCTCAAGCCAGCACACCGGCGCCCCCGGCGAGGAGACGGCTGCCCGGACGGTCCGCACCCTGGCCACCCAGGTCATGAGCCCCGACCAGCAGGCCGCCGGGACGGACGAGCTCATCGCGGCCCGGTTCCGCGAGCACCGCGATGCCGAGATCCTCGCCGGCCTGCCGGGCCCGGGCCTCATCCCCGGCGCCGGGTTCCTGGCCGCCACCGGCGGCGACATGACCACCTTGGCCGGCCCGGACCGGCTCACCGGCTTCCCGGCGCCGGGTCGACGTCAGCCGGGCCCTCCTGCGCGACCGACACTGCTACCAGCCGGTCCGGCCCGGGACCCCCGCGCCTGTCGGGAGGCTGAGCCTCGGTCAAGCTGTCTGGAGTCACCAGGGCGACGGCACTCATCGGGGCCCGTGGGGCTTGACGTACGGCATCAGGAATCGTTGAGACCGGTCGAACTCCGATGAGGCAGGTCACGGACGGGCAGCTCGCAGCCGGTGCGCCACCCCGCCGGCCGCAGCGGCCCCGACTCCAGCGTGCCGCCGTGCGCGGCGAGCCGTTCGGCCAGGGCCACCAGGCCGGTGCCGCCGGCGCCCGGGCGGCGCCGCAGCAGGCCCCTGACGCCGGATCGGCTCCCGCCGTCGTCGCTGACCGACACGACCACCGCACCCGAAACCGGGGCCCCGACCCCGCCGGGCCGCACCTCCACCCGCACCACCGCCCCGCCCGCGCCGGGCGCGTGCCGCCGCACATTGGTGAGTCCCTCCAGCACCACCGCGTACGCAGCCGCCTCCGCCTCCCCGGAGAGCAGCCCGGCGGCCTCCGGGGCCGCCTCCAGCCGGGCCCCGGTCGGCCCGGTCCGGCCGAACCGGCCCACCAGCTCCGGCAGATCCGCCAGCCCGTACACCCGGGTGGCACCGTCGGCGCCGCCCGCACCGACGCGCGGCCGCGCGTCGGCCCCGTCCTCGCGCGGCTCCCGCAGGGCGCCCACCATCGCGTCCATCGAGTCCAGCGCGCGCAGCCCGGCCTCCTCCAGCCGGCGCAGCAGCGCGGCCGTCTCCTCCGGTTCCTGACCCGGCAGTTGTCCGGCCTGCGCCTCCAGCACGATGCCGGTGATCTCGTGCGCCACGAAGTCGTGCAGCCCGCGCGCCACCTCCAGACGCTGCTCGCGCCGGGCCCGGGCGACCGCCCGCTCGCGCCGCGCGTCCAGCGCCCGCAGGTAGAGGCCGGCCCCGACGACCACGACCAGCGGCAGCAGCGAAACCAGTACGGCGATCACCGAACCGGTCCAACCCGCGTTCGGGGTCCGGGCGGTGAAGCGCAGCGGCACGGCCAGCGCCGCCGTGACGGCCAGCGCGCCGACCGGGCCCGCCCACCGGCCCCGGGAGCGCCGGCACACCCGCCCCGCCAGCGCCAGCAGCGCCGCCCACTCCAAGGGCAGCCAGATCGCGGGCAGCCGGTACGGACCCGCGTAGAGGAGGTCGAGCAGCAGTGAGAGCGCGGCGACACCGCCCGCCGCCCCGGTGAGCGTCACCCGCCGCCACGGCCACGGGAAGGCGGCCACCAGGACCGCCACGGCGGCCTGCGACGCCACCAGCAGCGCGGCCGCGTGCTGCCCCGGACGCGCCAGCACGACGGGCAGCAGGGCGACCACCGCCCCCACCACCCCCACCGGCCGCCGCAGCCGCGCGCCGGAGGCGGACAACCGGCCCCCGGGCAGGGGAGGCACGCCGGAGGCGGAGGGCACGGGGCCGGACTCGACAGACATGCCCCCGAGCCTAGGGGCCGGTCGTCCACCGCTCTCCCGGTCCGGCCCCGACCGCCCCGTATCCTGCGGAGTCATGACGACGGTGTACATCCTGGACGGCACGCGGATCAGGACGACGGACGACTTCTGGCGCGCGATCGGCGAGGCGGTCAACGGCCCCGGCGGCTACTTCGGCCGGAACCTCGACGCGTTCGCCGACTGCCTCGGCGGCGGGTTCGGCACACCGGACGACGACGACTTCACGGTGGAGTGGCACGACCACCAGGTCTCCCGCGGGCACCTGGGCCATGCCGAAACGGTTCGTCAGTCGGAGCTCATGCTCGCCCGCTGCCACCCCTCGAACCGTCCGGCCGTCGCCGCCGCGACGGCCGAGGCGCGGGCGGGGCGCGGGCCGACGGTGTTCGACCGGCTGGTGGCGATCTTCGAGGAGCGCGTCCCGGGCGCCCTGCGGCTGCTGTGACGGAAGCCCCGGAGGCGCCGCGCGGTACCGTTCCCTGCCACGCCCCGCCCGGCACGGAGACCGAACCGGAGGACCAGCCCCATGAGCGAAACGCCGCCGCCCGACTACGGCCGGCTCGCCGCCGTCGGCCCGTACTTCGCCCTGGACGCCGCCACCGCTCCCGGCCAGGACCCGCCGCCGGGCTTCCGGCCGCTGCGGGAGTTCTACGCCCCCGGCCCGGACGGGCCGTTGACGGACCGGGTGCGCGAGGTCGCGCGGCGGCTGGGCACCGACGAGCCGCGGGTCGCGGCGTCCGTCCTGCACCTCGGCCTGGCCGCCCGGTTCTGTTCGGTGGGCCTCGGCGCGGCCGCCCTGCTCGGTGAGCTGCCCGACCTGGGCCCCGGCCGGGCGTGGGTCCGGGTCCCCGAGCAGGGGCCGATCGACCTGTGGCTGCCGTACCGGCACGCGCCGGCCGACCCGGCCCCGCTCGCCGAGCGCTTCCGGCGGACCGTCGTCGAGGGGTGGCTGGCGGACCTCGCGGCGGCCGTGCGATCGGCGGTCCCGCTCTCCGGCGGGCTGCTGCGGGGCAACGCGGCCTCCGCGCTGGCGGGCGCGCTGCGCGTCCTCGACACCCCGGTGGCCCGCGCGCTCGTCGCCGAGGCGCTCGACCGACCGCCGCTCGCCGGGACCGGCACGCTCACCGGCGCTCCCACCGGGACGTCGGCCGGCACCGCCTTCCGGCGCAACAGCTGCTGCCTCTACTACCGGACCGGCCCGCAGGCGGGTGTCTGCGGCGACTGCTGCTTCACCCGCCCGCCGGGCCGGCGCTGAACCCGGGCCGGCGCTGAACCCGGACCGCTGCAGAACCCTGGCCGGCGTTGAACCCGGACCGCTGCAGAACCCGGACCGCCCTTGAACCGGGGCTACCGCTCCAACGTCGCCGCCAGCAGGTTCGGGTCGGCCAGGGTGAAGAAGGCGGCACTCGGCACGTACACCGTGTCGCCGCGGATCCCGACCGTCGTGGGGTTGGAGAGGCCGTCGGCCGCGTCGAGGACGGTGTGGCGGGTGCCGTCCGGACCGATGTACACGACCTCGCTGGAGGGGTTGAGCGCCGCGAGCAGGTCGTCGCCGGCGCCGACGAAGGCGAAGTCGTCGAGCCCGGGCAGGCCGCCGGCGTGGACCTCCACGGGACCGGCGGCGCCGCCCGGCCCGATCGGGATGCGCAGCACGGAGCCGGTGTCGGTGTTGCCGACCCACACGGCGCCCCGGTGCACCTTGAGACCGTTGGCCCCGAAGGCGCTGACGGGCTTGAGCGCGGCGTCGTCCGACCAGACCACCGGGGCGCCGCCGTCCAGCGGGACGGCCCGGACCAGGCCGAGCGCCGAGTCGGCGGAGTACAGCACGCCCGCGTGCTCGTCGAGCGCGAGGCCGTTGGGCAGGCTGTCCACGGGGAAGGCGGCGATCCGCTCGGGCTCCTCGCCGGGGCAGAGCCGCCAGATGCCGGTGAGGTCCTCGGTGCCGGTGGCGTAGGCGAAGTACAGCGTGCCGTCGTGGGCGCGGGCCAGGCCGGAGACGACGGCCGCGCCGATCAGGGGGGTCGCCGGGTGCTCGGGCGCGGGCATGGTGGCCAGGACGGTGAGCCGGCCGTCGGTGGCGACCCGGCCGACCTGGCGGGCGTTGGAGAAGGTGAGGTCCACCGCCCCGTCGGGTTCCACGGCGATGTTCTCGGGCTGGAGGCCCTGGGCGAGGTCGAAGTGGGCGACGATCCGGGGGTCGGACAGCGGCGGGGCCACGGCCACGGCGGGCGTCGCGGCGAGCAGCGCCAGTGCGAGGGCGGCGGGCAGGCCGGACAGCAGGGCGGCGCGGGCCGGACGGCGGAACGGTCGGGGCACGGCGGTACTCCTCGGGGACGGCGGGAACGGCACAGGGCCAAGAGAGCACGCCGCTCCCGGCCGCCCCGACGGCGGCGGGGCGCGCCGCCGCGAGGATCCCCCGGTCGGCCGCGCCCGCACCCGCACCCCGCCCC
>NZ_JBHVER010000154.1:0-19786 GCF_042802195.1 Kitasatospora sp. NPDC057500
ACAGACCCCAACCGTGTCTACAGCTGCTTCCGCACCACGCCCACGCACTCCGAGAATCAGCTCATACGCGGGCTAAAAAGACGAAAACGACCTCTAACTGGGCGTTTCGTCCCCGGATTTGAGGGTCATGTTCCGCGCCAGGTGGGGGTGGCTTCGCCGGTGAGGCGGCGTGTCATGAGACCGATCATCGCGACGTGGATCATGGCTTCGGAGCGGGCCGGTAGGGCTTCGTAGTCGCGGGCCAGGCGGCGGTGGTTCATGAGCCATCCGAAGGTGCGCTCGACCACCCAGCGCCGAGGCTGGACGACGAATCCTCTGGTGGCCGGGTCGCGGCGGACGATTTCGACGTCGATGCCGAGGGTGGCGCCGTGTTCGATGACGGCGTTCCTGTAACCCATGTCGGCCCAGGCTTTGCTGATGGTCGGGTGGTCGGCGGCGATCGTGGTCAGCAGCTGTCGGCCGGCGGTGCCGTCCTGGACGCCGGCGGCCGTGACCAGGACGGCGAGCAGGAGACCGATCGTGTCGGTGACGATGTTCCGCTTCCTGCCCACGATCTTCTTGCCGACGTCGACGCCCTGGGTGGCGGCGGGGACGTTCGTGGAGGTCTTCACGCTCTGGGAGTCGATGATGCAGGCCGTCGGCTCCGGATCACGTCCTTCAGCAGTGCGGATGAGCCGTCGCAACAGGCCGTTGAGCTACTCGAAGACCCCGTCGCGCTGCCACTTGGCGAAGTAGGCGTAGACGGTCTCCCAAGGCGGGTAGTCGTGCGGGAGGTAGCGCCAGGGGATGCCGGTGCGGTCGACGTAGAGGATCGCGTGCAGGATGTCGCGCAGCTCGTGCTCGGGCGGTCGGCCGAACGCCAGGGCACGTTCGGTACGGGCTCGGCGCCAGGAGGTCAGGGTGGGTTCGACCAGGGCCCATCGGGCATCGGACAGGTCGCTCGGATGCCGTCGACGATCCGTCATAACGACGGCATACTGCGGAATCTCGCGTCCGCCCAGAGGCCGGGGAAACCGGCGGACAATCGTGCTTCAGCCCGGCATCCTGGGATGAGACAGGAGGAAGCTCGCAGATCCAGCGGACATTCGTGTAGCCGCGACGCTCCTGTCGCCACCGTCTCCGAAGTCACCACGAGGGAGTCGACCGACCGACCGACCCGAAAACCAGCATCAACCGGCTCTTTGCCGGACGAAACGCCCAGTAACTGATCGTTTCAGAATGATCTGACCCCCGACTCTGCGCCTGGCAATCTTGGTCGGCAGGCTGTGCGGGTGCGTGCTGATCTTGTTCGGATGACCTCTGGGAGCGCGTGGCTCCGCTGCTGCCCGGCGCCGAGCGCCGTCGTCGATACCCGGGCGCCTGCGTGTACCGGACAGGGCGGCGCTCACAGGCGTGATGTACGTGCCGCGGACCGGTGTCGCCTGGCGGGATGTTCCAGCCGAGACTGTGGATTGCCCTGGACTGACGGCCTCGGCCCGGGAGCCCTTCGGCGTGTCGATCCGGCGACGGTGAGCGGCAAGATGGCGAGCGAGGAACTCGACGACGTGGCGCGGGACGTCGAGCGTGGCAACATAGTCGAGCCGAGCAGTTCACCCGGCTTCGCCAAGATCATTGCGCGTTGAGAAAACCTCACTGGCAAGACAACGCCATCGAGCCGCATACCACTCGACGGCGGCTCGGCCAAGCGGCCGAGTTCCCGGAAACTCCCCTTGTCCCGCCCGATGGCGGGGGCGAGTCGTCACCAGGGGAGAAGGTCCTTCATGCCCGAGCAGTTCATGACCGTCAAGCAGACCGCCAGCTACCTGAATATGTCCGTCGCGTGGGTGTATCGGGAGGCTCCGCGCGTCGGCCTCGTCCCGTACAGGTTCGGGCGCGGGACCAACGCGAAGCTCCAGTTCAAACTCTCGGAAGTCCAGGCTTGGGTGAAGCAGCAGCGGATGTCGGGTACGTAGGAGAAGCCGCTTACACGAGGAGGGCCTGCCGGGCGACGGCAGGCCCTCCTCGTCATTCAGGCCACGAGGCCGAGGTCGAGAATCTTGGCAGCTCGGCCGATGGAACCGGGCATGAGATGCCGGTAGATCTTGTAGGTGATGTCGATGCTCCTGTGGCCCATCCACTCGGCAACATCCGTGATCGGGATGTTGTGGCTGAGGCAGTTCGAGGCGAAGAAGTGACGGCTTCCGTAGATCGTCATGCCGTCGGGAATCTCAACTTTGCCAGCCTGCTTGATCCGCTTCCATTGGTTGTCCAGGTAGTAGTGCGGGAAGGGCTTGCTGAGGTCCAGGGGATGGCGAAGGACGTAGCCGTCCTTGGCGCCGTACTTGTCGGCGTACCACTCGATGGTGCGCTTCACACGAGCCGGGAGCGGGACATCGCGGTAATCGCCAGCCTTGCGATGCTTGAGCGGCGCGTAGTTCTTGGTGCTCTGGTTGACCTGTTCAGTGACGCGGTACACGTCGTCGGCGACGATGTTGTTGAGGTTGACGGCGAAGGCTTCGCCGTTACGAAGGCCGCAGCCGCTCATCAGGTCGACCACGAGGAGGAAGGCGTCGTCCCCGGCGGTGCGTATCTCCTGCAGCTGCTCGACAGACGGGATGACCGCCCGCTTCGGGTCGTACTGGGGAGGCTTGACTCCATCCATCGGATTCTCGTCGTACAGACCCAGACGATGGGCATCGAGAAGAATCGCCCTCAGCTTGTCGAAGGTGTTGGCCTGTGTGGCGAGGCCGGCCCCGTTCCGCTCCATGGTCTGGATGAAGGCATCCACGACCTTGTGGTCGAATGTGCCCATCCGGCGGCTTTGGAACGCGGGGAAGAGGTGGTTCTCTAGCAGCGAGTCCAGGTGTCGCAGCGACGCCACCGAGAGGTGCCGCTGGCCGGCCCTCCATTCCGCGACGTACTCTCCGAACTGCATCGGTCCGTACTTCTTGATGCGCTCAGCCTTGCGCTGGCTCTGCGGAGCGCTCTTCTTGGCGTTGTAGACCTCCATCAACCGAGCGATGGCCTTGTCCTGGGTGGCGAACCCGGACTCCTCCGTCTGCTTCCCTGTCGCGTTGCGGTACCTGATCTTGTACTCGTGCGGACACTTGGACCACCTGGACTCGGGGTGCTCGCAGTCCTTGAAGAAGGTGCCCATTCCGCGGGCGAGGGTCTTCGCTGCCATGGCCTAGTGACTCCCGGGCGCTGATGCTGACGTTTTGCTGACCCCGGATGGTCGATCAAGCCCCTGACCTGGGACGAAACGGTGAAGCCGTGGTATGTGGTGGAACTTCATCGGCCGCACCGGCGAGGAGATCCTCCAGGCCCGCAACGACTGGGAGACCGGCACCCGCTTCGGCGAGGTCCACGGCTACGACGGGGCTCGGCTGAGGGCGCCGGAGCTGCCCGACATCCCGCTGAAGGCGCGTGGGCGAGTGCGGTGAGTTGCGGCAGTTGATCAGCGACGAGGAGTACGTGGCCGCGCTCAAGGTGCTGCGCCGGATGGTGGCCAACATCGAGGGCGACGGGACTCCGGCGGGTAGCGAGAGGTGACGGAAGCACCTGTCCCGCCCGCATCCTGGTGATCGGCGGCGGCCTCGCCGCGGAGAGGACGCCCTGGCCGCCGACTGCGCCGCCGCTCGATTTGACGGCGCGGGCCGACCGTCCGGATCTCCCCGCGGCGGGTGCCGGGGGGTCAGTACACGGCGGGGCGGAAGGGCCGGGCGGTGTGCCGGTGGGTGCTGAGGAGCTGGGCGCCTCCTCGGGTGAGCAGGCCGACGTCGGTGCCCACCGCGATGAACTCGCAGCCCGCCGTCCTGGCGGCCTCCGCGAGCTGTTCGCTGCCGGCCAGGGTCCCGACGGGTTTGCCCGCGCGGTGTGCGCGCTGGGCCACGTGCCGGAAGGCCGCGAGGACGTCCGTGTGGGTCGGCTCGCCGAGGTGGCCCATGGTCGCGGCGAGGTCGGACAGGCCGATGAAGATCGCGTCGACCCCGTCCACGGCCGCGATGTCGTCGATCGAGGCGACGGCCTTCGGCGACTCGATCTGTGCGATCACGAAGGCGCGGTCGTTCGCGGTCGACAGGTACTCCGTGTCCTGCCCCCAGCGTGACGCGCGGGCCAGGGCGCTGCCGACACCGCGTGTCCCCTCCGGTGGGTAGCGGGTGGCCGCGACCGCCGCCGCGGCCTGTGCGGGCCCGTCGATCATGGGCAGCAGCAGGGTGTGGGCGCCGATGTCGAGGTAGCGCTTGACGGCCTCGGGCCGGGAGGTCGGCGGTCGTACCACCGCTGCGGTGGGTGTCGCGGCGACGGCTTGGAGCTGGGAGACGACGGTCTGCAGGGTGTTGGGCGCGTGTTCGGAGTCGATCAGCACCCAGTCGAACCCGATCGTCGCGCAGAGCTCGGCCGTGTACGGGTCGGCCAGGCCGAGCCACAGGCCGATCGACGGGGACTCCCGGCTGCCGTCGAGGAAGGCGTGCCGGTTCACGTGCCCGCCCCTGCGGTGCGCGTGCCGAACCGGCAGGAGACGGAGCCCAGTGGCCCGTAGTCGACGTGGAAGGTGTCCCCGGGACGGGCGAGGACCGGTCGGGTGAACGATCCCGACAGCACGACATGGCCCCTTTCGAGCACGACGCCGCGACCGGCCAGCCGGTTCGCCAGCCAGGCGACACCGGTCGCCGGATGGTTGAGCACCCCGGCGGCGATGCCGGTCTCCTCGATCACGGCGTTGCGGTGGCAGATGGCGCCGACCCACCGCAGGTCGATGTCGGCCGGGCGCACCGGCCGTCCGCCCAGGACCACTCCGGCGTTGGCGGCGTTGTCGGAGATGGTGTCCAGCACCGTCCGGGTCCGGCCGGTGTCCCGGTCCCGCTGTTCTATGCGCGCGTCGATGATTTCGAGCGCCGGCACGACGTAGCGGGTGGCGTCGAGGACGTCCATGACATCGCAGTCCGGGCCTGACAGTTCGGCGCCGAGGACGAACGCGAGCTCCACTTCGACGCGGGGGACGATGAAGGAGTCGATGGGCAGGTTCGCGTCGTCGGCGAAGAACATCCCGTCGAGCAGGACCCCGTAGTCGGGTTCGGTGATGTTCGACGACATCTGCATGGCGCGGGAGGTCAGTCCGATCTTGTGGCCTCGCACGCGCTGTCCGGACTCGGCCTTGACGGCCATCCAGGCCCGCTGGACGGCGTAGGCGTCGTCGATCGTCATCCGCGGATGCGACAGCGACAACTGCCGGATCTGCTGACGGGTGGTCTGTGCGGTTTCGAGGCTTTCGGCGGCGCTCTGAATTTCGGTCGCGGTCAGCACTGCTGCCTTTCTCCATTCGGCTCGCGGGTGTTGTCGGTGGTTCCCGGGGGCGTGGTCCGGCGGGCTGACGGTCCGGCACCTAGACTGTGGGAATGCCATTGCCACAGAACAGCGCTCTCGGCCGCCGCAGAAGGCTGGCGGCCACTCGAATCCGGCGGACCGCAGCGGAGGCGATGCGCCCGGTGCTGCGCGTGATGTCGCGGTCCGAGCCCGAACGCGACATCAGCGCGGCGGCACTCGGTCTGACCATGCTCTGGCTGTCGGACGACGTGATCACCACCGTGAACCGCAAGCTGGACCGGCTCGGCATCTCGGAGAACAAGCTCGACATCCTGATGATTTTCGCCGCGCAATCCGCCGAGGACGAGGAATCGCACGGGATGCGGCAGACGCCCAGCGGGATCTCGGACTACTTCGGGATCTCCAAGGCCAGTGCCACCGGCGTGATCGACTGGCTTGAGAAGCGCGGGCTCATCACCCGGACCCGTCAGGTCCAGGACCGCCGCAGCACGCCCATCGAGATCACGCCGACCGGTGAGCAGTTCGTCGCCGACGCGGTGCCGGTCTTCGAGGAGGCGTGCCGGGACCTGGTCCGTACGCTCAGCGATCGGGACCGCAAGGACCTGCAGCGGATCCTCGAAAAGCTTTGGGTTCACCTCAAGGATTCCGATTCCCGGGAATCCGACGGCGATTGATTCCGCCGCCATTCCCCGGCCTGGATCCGGGGCACCTGGAACGGCGCGGTGGTGGTCGTGTACCAGCCGCCGCCGTGCATCCGTCCCACCAGATTCATCCGGCCCGCGTCGATGTGTCCGCGGTCCGGATTGAGGACCACGTCGTCCTCGACGTGGGCGTAGCAGATCTCGCCGATGATCAGATTCCGGTTCCGGCCGAGTTCGACGGTGCGCGTGTAGGTGCATTCCAGTGCGACCGGACTGCCGGCGATGCGCGGCGGTCCGACGGCGAACGAGGGAATCGTGGTGAGGCCGGCCTCGGCGATTTCGTCGACGTCCTCGGGGAATTCGGCGGCGGTGACGTTCATCGCGTCCAGCAGATCCGAGCTGACCAGATTGATCACGAAATCGCCGGTTTCGACGATGTTGCGGGCGGAGTCCTTCGGGCGCCCGTCGCGGTTCCCTATTCCGAGTACCACGACGGGCGGCGTCCCCGACATCAGGTTGAAGAGGGAGAACGGCGCCGCGTTGAGTCGGCCCTGCGCGTCGCGACTGGTGACCCACGCGATCGGCCGGGGGACGATCAACGAGGCCAGCAGGTTGTAGCGGGGCTTGACGGCCATGGCGGCGATGTCGAAGAGCATGTGGTCCTTCTGGTGCTTGCGGCTCGGATCGGCGCTGTCTCCCGGCGGCCCGGCTCCGGCCGCGCCGGGAGACAGCCGACGGATCGTCAGCTGGAGGGGTCGGCCGGCGCGGGCCGCCGGCTCCTGCGGCACCGGCACAGCCCGAGTTGGTGGATCTCCAGGAGGTTGTTCGCCGGATCGCGCAGGAAGAGCTGCTTGAGGTTCGGCGAGGCGACGTTGTCGAGCGTGAAGTACTCCACGCCGAGGCGCTTGAGCTCCTCCTCGGCCGCGATGATGTCGTCGACGGCCAGCGCGATGTGGTTCTCCACGGGGTCTTTGCCCGGCCCCTTGCTGTACGGCGACGGTCCGTCGCTGCCGAGCAGGTGGATCTGCACGTCGCTGGGTATGTCCAGGAAGTAGCCGTGAATGCCGGGAATGTTCCAGCGCCCGGCGTCCTGCGTCAGGTCGAGCACGTCGCGGTAGAAGTCGCGCGCCTCATCGGCGGTCCTGTTGTCCATCCCCAGGCCGACATGGTGCAGCTCACGAATCTGAACAGCCATCCTCACCTCCGGAGTTCATTTAGTACGGTAGGCGTACCATCTGGTTGACGTACCTTCCCCTGCGCTGGGCGGTGCTGTCAAGGCCGCGTTGCGGGTGGACGCCCCGGCTGCCGCTCCGGCCGGGTCCGGCGACCAGCCGACCCGCGGGGAGCGGACGTCGCCGTCGAGGGGCGCGGCGTAGACGGACGGGTCCTGAAACCGGGAGCTCTCCCGGGAGGTGGGGGCGGCCTGGGGGTGACGGCCTGCGGGTGCCGACGGCCTACGGGGTCGGCGTCAGGCCGGGTTCCTGAGGAGGTCGCGGGTGACGGGCACGGCGTCGGGCGCGAGGCCGAGGGCGCGGTCGAGGTAGGGGTTGTGGATCGCCTCCGGGCCGCCCGGCCCCGCCGCCGACCGCACCGGCGTGCGGCTCGGCCCCGGAGCCTTCCTCCGCGGCGTCACGGCGGGCTGATCGGCCACCGCCCGCCGGGCGCGGGCCGGGACCTCACGCGGACCCGTGCGTCGTGCGGTGCTGGCTGGGTGTGGTTCCGTAGTGGTCCAGGAAGACCTGCCGCATCGTCTCGGCGGAGCTGAAGCCGCACCGCCGCGCGATCGACGCCAGCGGCAGCGCGGTGGAGACGAGCAGCTGTGCGGCCGCCTCGGTGCGGGCGAGCCGCACGAACTGCGCCGGGGTCCGTCCGACGTGGCCGAGGAACAGCCGGGCCAGATGACGCCCGCTGACACCCGCGAGTTCGGCGAGCGCGGTCGTGCCGAGGTCGCCGTCCAGGTGCGCCGTGATGTGCTCGACGGTGCGCCGCACGATCCGGTGCTCCGGGGCCGATGCGCCGACGAAGCTGCTGATCTGGGCCTGGTTGCCGGGGCGCTGGAGGTAGGTCACCATCTGGCGGGCCAGCGACCGTGCCATGGCCGGGCCGTGGTCCTCCTCGACGAAGGCGAGTGTGAGGTCGAGTGCCCCGGTGACCCCGGCCGACGTGCAGATGTGCTCGTCGCGCAGGTGGAGCGGGGCGGGGTCGACGTGGACGGCCGGGTAGCGCCGCGCCATTTCCTCGGCGAACGCCCAGTGGGTCGTGGCGCGGCGTCCGTCGAGCAGTCCCGCCTGCGCCAGCACGCTCGCGCCCGTGCACACCGACGCCACCCGTCGGCCGAGCCCGGCCAGTCGGCGGACGTGGCCGACCAGCGAGGTGTCCTGGGCTGCCGCGGTGTGACCCTGCCCGCCGACGACCAGCAGCGTGTCGAGCGGTCCGCGGGTGCGCTCCAGCGCCGCCTGCGCCGCCAGGACCAGTCCTGAGGAGCAGCGCACCGGCCGGCCCCCGAGCGTGACCAGGCGGGTGTCGTAGGGCGGACTCGCGCCGAGCCGGTTCGCGGCGTCGAGGGTGGTGGTCACGCAGGCGATCTCCACGAGCTCGGCGTCGTCGTAGGCCACGACCACCACGTGACGGCGAGTGCCTGCTGTCATGGCCGTGATCCTACCGGGCGTGCGTCCGGAAGACAGGTATCCAAGGATTCCGGACAGGAACGGCGCAGGCTCGGCCCGTCGACGGGGGAACTGCCGGAGGGTGGTCGCAGCGGCGGCCCCCGCCGCCGTTGCGACCACCGATCGTCAGGAGTCCCGTCATGACCGAACAGTCGTCCGTCCCGGCCGAGGAGCCGGTGACGACCGTCGCCTTCGTGCTGTACCCCGGCCTCACCCCGCTGGACATGGTCGGCCCGCTCCAGGTCTTCGGTGCGCTGAGCGAGCTGGTCCCCGGATACCGCACCGTCGTGGTCGGTGAGCGGATCGAGCCGATGGACAGCGACGTTCCGGTGCAGCTGGTGCCCAGCCACACCTTCGAGGACATGCCCGACCCGTACGCCCTGATCGTGCCCGGCGGCTTCCGTCCCACCCTGGCCGCGATGGCCGACGAGGGGCTGTTGCAGAGGCTGCGCGAGGCCGCGGCCCGGTCCCAGGTCGTCGGTTCGGTGTGCACCGGCTCGCTGCTGCTCGGGGCGGCGGGGCTGCTGGAGGGGCGCGAGGCTACGTCGCACTGGATGTACCGTGACCTGCTCGCACGCTTCGGGGCGACACCGGTCACCCGGCGCTGGGTCGAGGACGGGCCCGTCATCACCGCCGCCGGGGTCTCGGCCGGCATCGACATGGCGCTGCACCTCGTCGACCGCCTGGCCGGCCACGAGGCCGCGCGCACGGTCCAACTGGTCCTCGAGTACGACCCCGAGCCGCCGCTCGGCCCGGTCGACTGGACGCCGGTCGACGCCGGCGCGTTCGTCTCCTTCGCCCAGGAGAACCTGCGGACCGCCCTCACCGGCCATCCCGGCCTGCTGGCACGCCTGACCGCCTGACCGCCTGACGGCCCGCGCGTCCGCGCCGGGGAGGCGGCGGCGCGGTTCCCGGCTCGGGGGACGACCGTCGGGAGCGGGCCGCCGCCGACACCGAGCGCACGGTCGGCCGCGGTGGGGATGCCGCGACCGTCCTGCTGCCCCTGCGGGCCGACGCCCCTCGTCCGTGCGTCCGCGCCGCCCGGTCAGGGGCCCGGACGGCTGTTGCCGCCGGTCATGCGTGCCGCCGGAGCGCGGAAGACCTTGAGGAGTTCGGTGGGATCGGCATTCTGTTCGAGGGCGTGCTGGTGGAGCCTGACACCCCGTCTGCCGGAGGAGGCGACTCCGGTCACCTGGTGTACGGCCCGCCGCGTACACCAGGTGGCCTTCGCCCAGGCCGAGGGCCGTGCAGCAGGCGAGCATCTGGTGGAGGTCCTCGTTCGGGTGGGCGCCGTTCTCCTCCGTCTTGTGCTCGGCGTCGACGACGGCCGCCGGCGTCCGGCCGTCGACGGCGTACACGACCGGGTCGGGGCGCAGCCGGACGCGGCGGGCGGTGTCCGGGTGGTACCGGTCCTGGCGGCGGGCGGAGAGCCCGTGCTCGCGGACGGCCTCCCGCAGGGCGCCGGTGACGAAGTCCTCGAAGAGGGCGTTCATGTCGAACAGGAAGCCGTCCAGGCGGAGTTCGCCCGGCCGGTGCTCCGGCGTGGTGCCGGCCGGCAGCGCCTCGGCCGGCCGGCGTCCGGCCGGTGGCGGCGTCCAGCGGCACGGACCGGGCGGGGGCGTGCCCGCCCAGGGGGGCGGCAGTGGTGGGGCCGCCGTCGGAGCTCACGGCATGCCCTCGCGGGAGGCGAGGTCGGCGAGTTCGCGCAGTGGCCCGGCGGTGAGCCGGAAGGCGACGTCGTGCGTCTCCGGGTCCTCGGTGGGCCGGAAGCCCTCGACGAAGTCCTCGTAGGCGTCGGAGGGATGGAACCGGACCAGTGGCCGGGAGGCCGGCACCCGCTTGGGCGAGGTCCACGGTTACGACGGTGCCCGACTGAGAGCGCCCGGATCGATGCCGGGCCGGGTCTTCCGGGCGGTCGGGTCGGTTGGCGCTGCGGGCCGGTGGCCGGGGCCTGCTGATGCCGGGTTCGGGGCCGCGGCGTTACTCGTGAGCCGTCCGGCAGGGTCGCATTCCGGTCGGCTTGTCGCGGTGCCGGGTGGCCGGCAGCCGTCGTCCGGTGCGGGCGGCGGCCTGCTGGTCGAACCCCTTGGGGCTGCTGGGGCGGTGGCCCGTTCGGCCTCAGGTGTTCCTTGGCGGACGGGCTCTCCGGGGGGTGCCGCTCGGGCTGCGGAAGGGCGGTACCCCCCCGTGGACGGCCCGGCGGGTTGGCGAAGATCGCAGACGGAGCGTCTCCCTGAAGACCGGGGGCGGCGCCCACCGCCCGGCAAGGATAGTGGGCCAAATCTCACTTGCTAACACGTCGTCAACATGGAAAAGCAGGCCCGGGGATGGAAGGATGGCTTGACGGTACACGGTCAAGGAATGGATGGCCCAAAGTTGGATCTCCCGCGGAGAGTGTCGGCGAGGTAGGCTGGTCAACTGTGCTCGAAGGGGGAGAGACGCAGGCCGGTGGCCGGAACGGTGCGATGGTGACTGTCGCCCGGTGTCACCGGGGTATTGCAGGCGGGGGCCTTTGTCGTGGCCGCTGGGTTTCCGTACCAGCGGCGATCGAATCTGAACTACTGAGAAGCGCAACTGGAATCTGCCGCTAGTGGATCACCGTTCGCACTGTGGATGATCGGCGAACGGTGACGTGCCGTGCCGTGAAGTGGCAATTCCGTCTGGCGGTCCCGAAGGAATTAGCTCGCACAGTTTCTGGTTGGACGGGGATTCAATGCAGCTCATCGAACGTGGAAGCGTTTTGGCCGAATTGAACCGCCTGCTGAGTTCGAGTAGAAGGGGGACCGGGCATGCGGTGGTCCTCAGCGGGCCGATCAGCAGCGGGAAGACCGGGCTCCTGAACGCACTCGCCGAACAGCTGGCGGGAAGTGACGTACTCTTCCTCAGCGCCGTCGGGTCGCGGATGGAGCAGGAAATCCCGCTCGGTGTCGTCACCCAGCTCTTCGAAGCCGTCTCGTTGCCGATCGAGTTGCGGGACGAGGTGCGCGGGATACTGCAAGGGGCGAGTGGCGGCCGGTTGTGCAGTCAGATGCTGCAGCAACTCACCTCCGTTCTGGGAAGGTTGGCGGCCGAGCGGACCGTGCTGATCGGGGTCGACGACATCCACCATGCCGACGGGGCGTCGTTGCAGTTCTTCCTCTGGCTCTCCCGCCGGCTCCGGACGATTCCGACGCTGCTCCTCCTCACCGACCAGGAGCAGGGCGGCAGTGGCTATATGGAGTTCCGGGCGGAGTTGCTCCGAGGAAACCTGAGCACCCGTTTGTCGCTGGCGCCGCTCAGCCCGGCCGGGGTCGCCGACCTGCTCGACTCGGGATTGGAGACCGACGTCGGGCGGCGACTGGGCCAGGCCTGCTACGAGTTCAGCGGAGGGAACCCGCTGCTCGCTCGGGCACTGATCGAGGACAACCGGGGCGTCGGCGGCGAGTCGGACGGGCCGATCGCGGGGGACGCCTACGGGCGGGCCATCCTGGACTGTGTTCGACGCTGTGCACTGGATCACGCGCTCGACGTCGCGCGGGGCCTGGCAGTGCTCGGCGAGCACGCCACGCCGGCGCTGCTCACCTCGCTGCTCGCGGTCAACTGCTTCACGGTCGCCCAGGTCATGGAGACCTTCTCCCGGGCGGGGATCCTGGCGGGCGGTCACTTCCGGCACCCGCAGGCCCGGCTGGCGCTGCTGAACGACATGACCCCTGCGGAACACGCCTCGCTCCACCTGCGGGCGGCCTCGACGTCCTACGACTGCGGTCTGCCGCTGATCCCGGTCGCGCAGTTCCTGCTGGCTGCGAACGACCACGGCGAGCCGTGGGCCGACGAGGTGCTCTGCAAGGCGGCGGAGACGGCGCTCGGGCAGGGGAAGGTGTCCTTCGCGATCCAATGCCTGCAATTGGCCGGCGGAACCGCGACGGATTCCGAGTCGCACCGCGAGACGGTCGCCAACCTGGCGGCGGCGGAATGGCGGGTGTCGCCGACGAAAGCCGCCCGGCGGTACGACCAGTTGATTGTCGCCGCACAGGACGACCAGCTCTCCGGGCCGCGCACGGAGGAGCTCATCAGGAGTCTGCTGTGGGACGGGCGGCTGGATGAAGGGGCGAGCATGGCCGAGCGCCTGCTACGGCGCAGCGGCGAGCCCTCGCCCGGATTCCTCGTCTGGCTCCAGGTCTCGTACCCGGATCTGCTGGAGTGCCTCCCGGCGGAATCGCTTCCGGTCGAGCCGCAGTCGGTCCAGGGAGTTTCCGTCCCGGCGGAGGCGCTGCTCGCGAAATCCCTGACGGCGGGGAGGTTCGCCGACGTGGCGTGGCTCGCCGAACAGTTCCTGCAGAGCACCCGGATGGATGACCGGACCATCGATTCCCTGGAATCCGCAGTACTCGCTCTCGCCTATTCCGACCACGCCGGCCAGGCTGCCTCCTGGAGCGACCGGATCCTGGCCCGGGCGGCCGAACTCAACGCCCCCACCTGGCAGGCCAGGTTTGCCGCGGTGCGTTCGGACATCGCCCTGCGCCAAGGGGATCCGGAGCAGGCGGAAGAATTTGCCGACCTGGCCTTGGCCTGCATTCCGCTGCCGGGTTGGGGGGTGGTGGCCGGCGTTCCTCTGGCGAGCATGGTCCGAATCGCGACCGCGCGGGAGGACCACGATGCGGCTACGAAGTGGCTGGCCGTTCCGGTGCCGGCGGCGATGTTCCGGACCCGGTTCGGTCTGATGTATCAATTCGCCCGTGGCGAGCACTATCTGGCCACCGGTCGGGCGGAGCCGGCGTTCGAGGACTTCCTCGCCTGCGGCCGGCGTCTTCACCGGTGGGGATTCGCGCCTTCGGTGTTTGCGCCGGGACATGCCTCGGTCACGACGGCAATGGGCTGGCTCGGAGGCGCGGTCCTCGCCAATTCGAACAGGCAGGCGCTGGCTGAACAAATGGCCCGGGTCCGACCCGAGGCTCCGGTCGCGTTCGAGGAGACCAAGGAGCCGGCCGAGATCCTGACCAGCGCCGAGTACCGGGTTGCCGAGCTGGCCTCGGCGGGGCACACCAACCGGGAGATCTCCCGCAAGCTCTACATCGCCACCAGCACGGTGGAACAGCACCTGACCCGGGCCTACCGGAAGCTGAAGGTCCAGAACCGTCAGCAGCTCTCCCGGACGCTGACCCAGCAAACCTCCTGATCCGGTCCCGCCGCGGACTCCCCGGCCGGGCACGGACGCGGACTCCCCGGCCGGGCACGGAGCACCGTGCCCGGCCGGACCCGTCGTCGCAGGCTCAGTAGATCCCCTCCGGTGTCTCCCGGAGGGTCTGCAGCGGGTGCACGTTGGCGACCGCGTCGAACGGCCAGCTGCCGCCGGTGTCGTGGCGGACGGCCGCGTCCCGTTCGAGGATGTTCGGCAGGAACAGGTCCTCGTGCAGGACCGTCAGCCGGACTCGGCCGACCTGGCCGTACTCCACCACGCTGGTCCAGTCCTCCTGGTCCACCACGGCGTGGGTGACGTGCGGATAGGCGGACAGGTGGGGCATCAGCTCGCCGTCGTTCACCACCGGCAGGGGGATCGTGTTGCCGAAGGTGTTGCCGTACATGGTGGACACCACGCCCTCCGGCATCGCCGCCCTGACCGAGCGGTACATGGCCGTGGTGGTGTGGGTGCCGCTGAGCCGGACCCCGCGCAGCCGGGCGACCGTCTCCGGCTGCCGGCGCATCAGGGACTTGAACAGGGCCGGTGTGGTCATCATGTAGTCCACCGGCTGGGTGTCCAGGATCCCGGTGACCTGTTCCAGGACGTGCTCCGTGTACTCCTGGACCTCCTTCATCCGCCCGGTCCGGACCAGGTGCTTCACCCACCGGGGGTCGAAGTCCACGCCGTACACCCGGGAGTCGTAGTGCTCCGCGAGGTGGTACCCGCGGTTGCCGACCAGGTGCGGGCCGGTCGGCGTCGCCTGCAGCCAGTTGCACCCGGGCTGGAAGCCCTCGCGCGGCAGGGTCCAGCGCAGCCAGGTGGCCCTGTTGCGCAGCATCGGCTCGGTGTAGAAGACCCGGCAGGGGGTGCCCGTGGTGCCACCGGACTCCCAGACCTTGCCGGCCAGGGGGCGCGGTACGGCCAGCGGTACGAGGTCCGCCGGGTCCAGTGAGCGCAGCTCCTCCAGTCCGAACGGACCGAAGGCGTGCAGGTCGTCGTACCGCTTGACGTCCATCGGGTCGAACGGCAGCCCGGCGGCGCGGCGCAGCCAGTAGGGGCTGCCGCCCACGGGGTCGAAGTGGCGGCGGACGACGCGCCGGGTCCAGGCGTCCAGGTCCTGCGCCAGCAGTTCGTCGACACTCGCATCGGCCAGAATCACGGAAGAATCTCCAGAACGGTCTCGGTGGACGGTGGGAACGGGGTCGGCCCGGTGGTCAGTCGGAGGCGCGCAGCCAGCCGTCGACGGCTGTCGCGGTCCGGTCGGCGTGCTCCATCATCAGAGTGAAGTGGTCACCGGGGACGTCGATCGCGGCGTGCGGCAGCGACCAGGCGGCCTGCCAGGCTTCGGCCGGCTCGCCCGGGGCGGAACCGCCGGCCCGCTCGGAGGCGCGCACCAGCAGGGTGGGCGCGGTCAGCTCGGCGGGCCTCCAGTCGGTGAAGAGGCCGAAGTAGCCGAACATCGCGGTCAGCCGGGTGTCGGTCATCGGGCCCACCTTGCGCTCGTCGCCCAGTGCGGTGGCTTCCAGCGCGGGCAGGATGAACTCGGTCGAGGCACTGCCCGGTTCGTAGGTGTCCAGCAGCACCAGGGCGGTGACCGCCGCGCCGAGCCCTTCCAGCTCGGCGGCCAGCAGATGGGCGACGGTGCCGCCGGAGGAGCGGCCGACCAGGACGAACGGGGCGTCGCCCAGGCCCCGGCGGACGGTCGCGGCCAGGTGGGCGGCCAGCACCCCGGGACCGGCGGGCAGCGGCTCCCCGGGTGCGAAGCCCGGGTAGGAGAGCGACCAGAGGTCGCGCCTGCCGCGGAACGCGCCGGCGAGCCGGGTGAACTCGTGGATCCCGCCGAACACCGTGGTCGAAGGAAGGCAGACCAGTGCCGGTGCGTCCCCGGTACCCGCGCAGAGCCGGACCAGCTCGCCCGGTCCGGCCTCCGCGGGGGAGGAGAAGGTGCGGCGCAGCCGGGAGGCGGCCTGCAGCAGCGCCCGGCCCTCCTGGAACTTGCCCTGCTCGCAGGCGGTCCGGTAGAGGTCCGCGATCCCGCCGGAGAGCGGTTCGGCCCCGGCGTCGGGCAGGGTCGGACCCAGCCGGGCCGTCAGCTCCTCGGCCAGGGCCGCGAAGGTGGGGTGGTCGAAGATCATCGTCGCGCCCAGCCGCAGGCCGGTGACCTCGGCCAGGCGGTTGCGCAGCTCCACCGACATCAGCGAGTCGAAGCCCAGCTCGCCGAAGGCGGCCGCATCGGCGATGGCCTCCGGACCGGGATGGCCGAGCACCCGGGCGGTCTCGGCCAGGACCAGTCGCAGCACCAGTTCCCGCTGCTCCGCCCCGTCCAGTCCGGACAGCCGCTCGCGCAGCGCGGCGGGCTCCGCCGTCGAAGCGGCCGCCACCACGCGCCGGGGCGCGGTGCCGCGGAAGAGCGGCGGCACCGGCCCGCCGGCGTCCCGTGCGCCGCGGGAGAGCTCCAGCCGGACCGGGACCAGGAGCGCGGGCTCCGCGGTGCGGGCCAGGTCGAAGAGGTCCAGCGCCTGCTCCGGGGAGAGGGCGGCGCCGCCGCGGCCGGCGTTGCCCCGGTCGGCCAGGGCGCCGGCCATCCCGCCGGCGGTGTCCCACATGCCCCAGGCCAGCGACCGGGCCGGCAGCCCCCGGGCGCGCCGGTACTCGGCCAGGCCGTCCAGGAAGGTGTTCGCCGCGGCGTAGTTGCCCTGGCCCGGGTTGCCCATCACACCGGACATGGAGGAGAAGAGCACGAAGTCGGTGAGCTCCAGGTGCTCGGTGAGCTCGTGCAGGTGCCAGGCCGCGTCCACCTTGGGCCGCAGTACCGCGTCCGACTGCTCGGCGCTCAGCGCGGTGACCACGCCGTCGTCGAGCACCCCCGCGACGTGCACCACGGCGGTCACCCGCCGGGAGGCGAGCAGCCGGGCCAGCGCCTCGCGGTCGGCGGCATCGCAGGCCACCAGTTCGGCGTGGGCACCCGCCTCGCGCAGTTCGGTGAGGAGTTCGGCGGCGCCGGGGGCGTCGGGACCCTGCCGGCCGGCCAGCAGAAGGCGCCGGACGCCGTGCTCGACCACCAGGTGGCGTACGACGTGGCGGCCCAGGGCACCGGTCGCGCCGGTCACCAGCACATCGCCGCTCGGGTCCCAGGCCGGCTGGACCGGGTCGGCGGAGGGCCGTACGGCGCTCAGCCTGGGTACCAGCACGGCCTCGCCGCGCACGGCCAGTTGGGGCTCGTCCGCAGCGGTTGCGGTCGCGAGGGCGGCGGGCAGCGCCCGGTAGCCGTCGGTGTCCAGGTCCACCAGCAGGATGCGGCCCGGGTGCTCGGACTGGGCGGTGCGGACCAGGCCCCAGACGGCAGCGCCGGCCAGGTCCTCGACCTCGCCCACCGCGCCGCGGGTCACCACCACGAGCAGGGAGTGCTCGAAGGCGTCGGCGGCCAGCCAGGCCTGGAGCACCTCCAGCGTCCGCCGGACCGCGGCGCGGACCGCCTCGGGACCGGCGCCGCCCGGGGCCGTGACGGGCAGCAGCACCACCGGCGGGGCGGGCACCCCGGCCCGGACCGCGTCGGCCGCCTCGGCCGGGTCGGCGTACCGGAACAGCGGCAGGTCCGCCGGCACCGGTCCGGAGCCGAGGACCGCCCACGGTTCGGCCGGGCGGACCGGCGCGGTGACCGGCACCGGTACCCAGTCCAGCCGCAGCAGAGAGCCGGGGCGGGGTTCCGGGGCGACCTGGCGGGCGGTCATCGGGCGCAGGGCCAGGGACTCCACCGCGGCGACCGGACCGCCGGTGCGGTCGGTGAGCCGAAGCGCGATCCCGGACCCGCCGGGGGTGAGCCGCACACGCAGGGCGGTGGCGCCGGTGGCGTACAGCGACACGCCTGACCAGGCGAAGGGGACACCGGAGGACTCGTTCGCCTCCGGGTCCATGCCGACCAGTTGCAGGGCCGCGTCGAACAGTGCCGGGTGCAGGCCGAAGCCGGCCACGTCGGCATCGGGCAGCCGGAGATCGGCGAACAGCTCCTCGCCCCGCCGCCAGAGCGCCTCCACCGCGCGGAACGGGCCGCTGTAGTCCAGGCCCCACTCGGCGAACCGCCGGTAGCCGTCCTCGATCGGCAGCCGGACGGCGCCCGGCGGGGGCCAGGCGGTCGCCTCGGGCGCCGGGCGGGGGCCGGCCGGGGCGAGCACGCCGGCGGCCAGGCGCTGCCAGGGCTGTTCCGGGTCCGCGGTGTCCGGCCGGACGTAGAGGCTGACCGGGCGGCGGTCGGTCCCGTCCGGCGCGCCGATCGCGACCTGTACCGCCACCGCGCCGCGCTCGGGCAGCAGCAGCGGCGCCTCCGAGGTCAGCTCCTCGATCCGCTCGCAGCCCACCTGGGCGGCGGCGTGCAGCACCATCTCGACCTGCGCGGTGCCGGGCAGGAGCGCCCGTCCGGCCACCGCGTGGCCGGCCAGCCAGGGCTGGCGGTCCAGCGAGAGCGTGCCGGTGCAGAGGAACCCGCCCGAGTCCGGCAGCGCCACGGCGGCGCCGAGCAGCGGGTGGCCGTCGGCGGCGAGGCCCACGGCGGCGATGTCGGCCGCCGAGCCGGCCCGGGGGGTGGGCCAGAACCGCCGGTGCTGGAACGGGTAGGTGGGGAGGTCCACCAGGTGATCGGCAGGCCGGTGGACGGCGGGCCAGTCGAGCTCGGTGCCGACGGCGTGCAGGGTGGCGAGCGCCTCGAACAGCGCTGCGGCCTCGGGGCGGTCCTTGCGCTGGGCGGCGGCGAACCGGGCCCCTTCCGGGGCGGGGACGCATTCCTCGGCCAGCGCGGTGAGGGTGCCGTGCGGGCCGACCTCCAGGTACGTGGTCACGCCGTGCTCGGCGAGGGTGGCGACGCCGTCCGCGAAGCGCACCGTGGCGCGCACGTGCTCGACCCAGTACTCCGGGGTGGCGATGCTCGCGTCGGCGATCCGGCCGGTGACGTTCGAGACCACCGGGATCCGCGGCCGGGCGTACGCCAACCCGGACAGGACCTCGCCGAATTCGGCCAGCATCGGCTCCATCAGCGGGGAGTGGAAGGCATGGCTGACCCGCAGCCGCTTGGTCCGGCGGCCGTGTCCGGCGAGCGCGGCCCCCGCAGCCTCGACCGCGTGCGCCGGGCCGGAGAGCACCAGGGCCCCGGGACCGTTCACGGCGGCCAGGCTCAGCTCGTCCCCCAGCCCGGACAGCAGTCCGGCCAGCTCGGCCTCGCCGGCCTGGACGGCGAGCATCGCACCGCCCTCCGGCAGCCGCTGCATCAGCTCGGCCCGCGCGGTGACCAGCGCGGCCGCGTCCGGGAGGTCGAGCACCCCGGCCGCATGAGCGGCGGCTATCTCGCCGACCGAGTGGCCCAGCAGGTAGCCGGGGCGGACGCCCCACGACTCCAGCAGCCGGTACAGCGCCACCTCGAAGGCGAACAGGGCGGGTTGCGCGTAGCCCGTCAGATCGAGCAGTCCGGCGTCCGGCGAGCCCGGCGGGGCCGTCAGCACCGACTGCACGCGGGGGTCGAGCAGGGCGCAGACCTCGTCCAGGGCGGCGGCGTAGACCGGGAACGCCGCGTACAGCTCACGGCCCATGGCGGCGCGCTGGGACCCCTGACCGGAGAAGAGCAGGGCCAGCCGGCCCTCGCCGCTGCGGCCCCGCACCAGGCCGGGGCCGCCCTGGTCCTCGGCCAGACCGGTCAGGGCGCGCACCAGGCCGGCCCGGTCCTCGGTGGTGACGGCCGCGCGGTGCTCGAACGCCGTCCGGCCCACGGCGAGCGACCGGGACAGCGCGGGCAGCGACAGCCCGGGCCGGTCGGCGAGGAAGCCGAGCAGGCCGCGGGCCTGCGCGCGCAGCGCCTCCCGGCTGCGGGCGGAGAGCAGGAAGGGCGGGACCGGCGCGGCCGGGTCCGCCGGGTCGGCGGGCCGCAGGCTCGGCGGTGCTTGTTCGAGGATGATGTGGGCGTTGGTGCCGCTGATGCCGAAGGCGGAGACGGCGGCGCGGCGGGGGCGTCCGGTGTCGGGCCAGGGGCG